>CAIXMD010000418.1 GCA_903920415.1 uncultured Desulfomonile sp. | reverse complement strand
CCTGGTCAGACACCCCAAAAACTGCGTCCTTATTGGGCCTCGTACTGACGAACTATTGTATACAGGTTGCCAAAATTTCAGTCCTAAAGACACAATTTAGTTCATGAGCGACCTTAATTCCGGCAATTGCTTTAAATCGAATTACGGGGCTAATCTCTTACGGAACAGTTTTAATGTCAAGTTGTGATTTGTGGCGGATTAACTAGCTGAATAAATTAATTAAATTGATATAAGGTTCTTGGTTACCTTTCCAAGAGTCACAAATCTTTCCCGGTAAGTAAGCGATAAATACTCAAGTATTTTTCCTTGGTCTTCGCAATGATATCGGCTGACAGGGAAGGAGCGGGAGGTTTCTTGTCCCAGTCAATCGTTTCCAAGTAATCCCTCACGAACTGCTTGTCCAGTGAAGGTGGAGAAATTCCGGTACGATACTGATCGATTGGCCAAAAACGAGACGAATCAGGTGTCAGGGCCTCATCTACTAGAGTTCGAGTGCCATCCACAAGGCCGAATTCAAACTTGGTATCCGCTATAATGATTCCACGATCTTCCGCCCATCTGGAACCGTACAGGTAAAGCTCTATGGTTTTGTCTCTGAGCCAATAAGCGGTTTCTAGCCCTACCAGGTCCTTCACCTTGTCAAAGGATATGTTCTCGTCATGGGCTCCAATTTCAGCTTTGGTGGATGGAGTAAAAATAGGTTCAGGAAGCTTTTCGGCTTGTTTCAGACCCGTCGGCAGGGGAATCCCGCAGATTTGCCCGTGGGCCTGATAATCTTTCCAACCGCTTCCAATGATATATCCGCGAGCGACACACTCAATGGGAAAAATTTCGGCTTTTCGGACCAGCATGCTCCGTCCTTCTAGGAGAGCCAGGTACTTCCGGGCCTCTTCCGGATACTCGGATACATCTGCGGTAATGAAATGATTCGGCACCATATCGGCTGTTTTGTCCATCCAGAAAATGCTCAGGCTATTGAGGACTCTTCCCTTGTACGGGATCGGGTCCGGAAGGATGACGTCAAAAGCCGAGAGCCTATCCGTAGAGACGATAAGGAGCTTATCTTGAACTTGATATATGTCTCTAACTTTTCCTCTCCCTGCAAAAATCAGGGAAGACAATTGAGTATCTTTTACAACTTCCAAATTCATGAAGTGGTTTCCCCCATTTATTTGATTGATGACAATTTTTTTCATAGACATTTGATTTTGCTCAAGGACGAGCTAAACTAACATGGGAGGTATGATGATGCAATCGCTTTCAGAAAACGTTTCCAATGGCAAAATACCCTGCCCGGACTGCAAGATGTGTCAAGGATGCTCTGAGAGCCGGTGCGCTGCATGTCGCGCTCAGTCACCCAAACGCATGGGAACTAAACTATCAATCCGAGAACAGATAGCTCTTTTTAACAGCATTAATCCCGGGCTCCAGGCTGGAACCTGCAAGTGCCGATGCGATTCCGGGCAAAAAAGTTAAATCTCTACTTTATACAGAGTAATGAGGTCGTTAATGCCCTTGAGTTTCACTTTAGGAACCGGAACGGTTTCAAAGACTTCCTCCACGCGCCTGTAGACCTCTTGAGTGATGATTATTTCTCCTCCACCCGTAACTTTCTCGACTCGAAATGCAATATTTATAGGCGTCCCGACGGCTCCGTATTTTTTCGTTTTTTCGCAACCTATGTTTCCTAGAATGAGAGTTCCGCAATTAATAGCTATTCCCATCTTCAACGGAAGGAACCTTTCAAGGCTTTCTTCAAAGCTCGTTTGGGTTCCAAAGCCGTCATTCAGGGGGTAAGTTGCCCCGAGGACGTTTATCAGTATGGAGACCAGGTTGACCCAGAATGGCGATTTCTTGGGATAGAATTTCATAATGATGTCTTTCTTAGAGCCGTATCATTTACTGCCTCGAGCAAGACACGCTCCGTTTCCCGTACCATACTGTCTATAGAGTACATAGCGAGAATTTTTTCTCGGCCTCTTTGTCCCATATATTCGCGCAGATTCTTGTCGGTAAGCAGTCTCGTAAGTGCATCGGCCACAGCTTCAGGGTTGTGAGGATCGACCAGGATACCGGTTTCCCCGTCATCGACCATCTCTGGAATCCCTCCTACTCGCGTTGCAACCACCGGCAGTTCGCTCGACATGGCTTCAAGCATGGCATTGGGAAAGGCTTCTCTTTCTGAGGTCATCGCAAATACCCACGATTGCTTCAAGAACGGCCGGATATCTTTTACGCCTGGGTTTATGCTTATATGAGATTCAAGGTTGTAGCGTTTAACTAATGATTGTAGTTTATTCTTCAAGCGCCCATTTCCCAAGATTTGCAGCCTGGCTTCAGGAATTCTCTTCAAGGTTAATCTAAAGCCTTCAACAAGAGTTAAGGGGTCTTTTTCTCTCGCCAGTCTTCCAATATACAGGACAGTGGGATGAGCAGCCTTTCCATAATGATCCGGCTCGAAGAACCCGTGGTCCACACCGCTCGGGATCACAGAAACTCGCTGAGGATCTACATGATATCTCTGGGTGTGTAGCTCTTTCAAAGCAGCGGCGTTGGTGATAATTCTTGTGCTCATGCGCCACATCCAACTCTCATACTGCTTGGGGTAGAGATCCCGCCAGCTCGATACGATCACAGGGACGCGTGCAATGTTACCCAAAATACGTCCCCAAATGTTTGGAACCACGGTCAAAGTGTAGAGGATCTGCGGTCTGCGGTGCACAAGTCTCCATGCCAGGTTGGTGAGAGCTACAGGGTCAACCCAAGTAGAGTGAGAGAGCCAGAGCACACGATCCCGTGAGTCTCCTAAGAATGGAACCATGTCTGTCCCACCACGCAAAACCCAAATGTGAGGTGAGAATTTACTCCTATCCAAGTTTTTCAACAGGTGTACAGCATAACGCTGTGTTCCCCCATACTCCAAATCTTGGAGGAGAAGGACTATTTCGATAGGCTTTGAGATATCGGGAAAAGATTCATTCGATGAATCCTTCAAAATAGGACCTCCGGAATCATGAGAAATTAGTTCAAGATTCATCCACTTCCGGCAGTATATAGTTCACCAAAAATTAGGCCTGAGTTCCAGGATTTTCCCGAGTACACAATTTAT
>CAIXMD010000417.1 GCA_903920415.1 uncultured Desulfomonile sp. | reverse complement strand
TTGTAGTAGTTCTACCCAGCGCAGGAGAAAGGTACCTCAGCTCCATTCTTTTTGAGGGAATAACGGGTTGAGTAAAAGAAACAGAGGTGTAAGGGTGATGAGGACAAGGAAAGATTGTATTTTTTGCAAAATAGTGGCTGGAGAAATTCCCTGCAAAAAAATTTTTGAGGATGAAACCATTTTGGCATTCATGGATATTAGTCCCCTGAACACTGGTCACCTGCTGGTGATTCCCCGGGGACACTTCGAGGACATTTTGGAGATTCAGCCGGAACTATACGGTCGCCTTTTCTCAATGGCAGCCAATATTGCTAAAGCAGTTTATGAAGTGGTTGCCCCGGAAGGTATGAACGTGATGCAGTTGAATGGCAAGGCCGGTAACCAGGTAGTCCCTCATCTTCACATTCATCTTGTCCCAAGATGGACGGGCGATGGCCTAACAATATGTGCGTGGGAACCGGTAATGGGTGATATGGAGAAAATTTCCGCATTAGCAGAGCAAATTAAATCGAAATTTGTCCATGAAAAGTAACAGATGAACAACGTACCCGACGATGGTTCAGGAAGCTTCAAGACGAAGCCACACTTGGATTTTCTGAACTACTTTGGAAAAGAGCGCTGGCTGCATATCTGGTTTCGTGAGAAGAGGACACAGTTTATTGCCACTGTATTTCCTCGTTTCGAGCGGCTAGGTTTGGTGCCGGATACTATTTCGTATATCGGCATTTCTTTCTTGGCCGGGGTCGTGCTCTATTTTGTACGAGATCCCAAAGTTGCATGCCTCTTCCTGGCCGGTCATATTATCTGCGATGGCCTCGACGGCGCCTTTGCCCGCCACGCCGGGAAAGAATCACAGTCAGGCGCTTTTACCGATCTAGTTTGCGATCAATTGGGGATGGTGGTGGTCGGACTTATGGCTATTTTCCACCATATGGTATCCCCGTTGTTAGGTACTGTTTACATCGCCCTGTACTTGATCGTAGTTGTGTTCGGCGTCATCATAAACGTGATGGGCCTTGGAACTCGCGTAACAATTACCAGCAAATTTTTCCTGTATTCAGTTTACGGTATTTGGGCGGGTTGGGAAATCAACTGGTTCCCGTGGCTAATGTACTTCTTTTCAGTGATTATGGCTGTAGAAGTCACCATAGGCTATTTGCGTCTCAAACGCGGGATAAGAAGAAAATTCGACTCTGAAGTCAGGTTCACTCAGGGCGACCCATATTCTGGAAAACTGAACTATGCTTTGAATGTCATGGTCCCTCTCACGGTCCTATTGACAATTCTTGTGTGGGCGAACCTCATTCCGATCCGATCAATGATCGCCAAACCAAATCTGTCGGTCTCTTGGATTCAGGGACCCCAGGTCATTCCTGAAAACGATATGGCGGAAATCTTGGGAATCGGGGTTCAGGATAAAACCCTCCTCGTGTTGTTGCGCCAAGAGGCTGGAAATTTGGAATTGAGGAGGTTTATAGAGGGTGAAGAAGAAAGGGAAGAATCCTTTTCCGTTCCGGAATATGTTACACCTGCATTTAGCACTTTACCGGTATATGATAATTTACTCCTGATAGCGGATAGTTCTACAGGGCTTTTGATGGGGTTTGACATTAATGCATCATTCGCTTCAAAAAAAGCTGTGACGGTTTTGACGTTACCACTCGGATATCTAAGGGTCACAGCCATGGCCGTTGCGGACTGGAACCGGAAGAAGGTGTGGCTTGCTGCAAATTACCTTTATACAAGAAAAACGTATGTAGTGGATCCTGAGAAGGCTTTGAAAAAAGGATTTATCCTGGGAGGTGTAATAGCCTCGTACACAAACGGAGCATTTCCGTCGGGAATGACCGTACTGGATGAATATGTTTTTGAATTGAACAGAGCGCCATTCAATGCTCTCATATATAAAGCCCGTCTCAGCCGGATGATAGGTAAAGCCAACCTTCTGGATGCGGCCAGCGTATGTTTCCCGCCCCCGTACCCCGACGCTATCGGCCCGGTGCTGGCAGGAGACGAACTGATCATGATGTCTCCGCAGGGTAGAATTTACAAGCTGCCGGTCAGTTCTAGTTTCCGTAAAACTCGTGCCCCCTCTTGAGCAGATTAATACGAACCATGGGAATATTTGAATGGATCACATAAGAAATTTCGGAATTATTGCACATATAGACCACGGAAAATCTACACTGGCAGACAGACTACTCCAGATTACCGGTGTAGTGGGGGACCACGAATTCCATGAACAGATGCTCGATACAATGGACATAGAGCGCGAACGGGGCATAACGATAAAAAGCCAAAGTGTAGCTCTTCCATATAGAGCCCTGGACGGGAAAGACTATGTTCTCAACCTTATTGACACTCCCGGACACGCGGATTTTTCCTATGAGGTTTCCCGCGCACTGGTTTCATGCGAGGGGGCCTTGCTCGTCATTGACGCTTGCCAAGGGATACAGGCCCAGACTCTGGCAAATTATTATATGGCACTGGAACAGGATCTGGAAATAAT
>CAIXMD010000416.1 GCA_903920415.1 uncultured Desulfomonile sp. | reverse complement strand
TTGAAGGCCTTGGGGACAGGACGATTTTCAGGATTATGAAATCGCAAAGTTCCACTCATATCGGGATGCTTCCCCTCATGAAACCCGATCGTATTCAGTCCATCCTCGATCTGGACCAAGAGTTGTTTTCCACAAAAGGGACAACTGATCCAGTCACGGCTTACCATTGGATGGTGAGTTTCTTGGAAGAGGATGATGCGCGCTTCGCTCAATTGCTTCTCGGCCTGGACATTAGAGTCGTGGCATCGGCGTTTCAGGACAAGATTCTCAGAGTTTGGGCCACTTCCTCTGAGCTGTGCGAAGAGGATGAACATACCGCTTTTCCAGCCGATTTTCTTGTAAGACTAGACCGTGGAGAACTCAAACCGGAGGATCTCGAGGTAAACGACGAAGAGACTCTCGATATCTTAACCAAGATTAACCTGGCTGATCCGGCCTATTTCAACGAGTTGGTTTCTCTCATGTTGAGGGAGGAAGATCTCAAGACTCGAACAGCAGAAGAAGCCCTTGATAGGATTCACCAGCAGGTGGGAGATATGGCCGGCGTTACAGAAGAGGCGGAAGACATGTTCATCCCTCTCGTAGAGTGATTCAGAGGATAGGTTACCAGGCTGAGGCCTGGAAACCTGCCCCCTATCTCTGCATGTTTTGAGTTCATTCTTCGTTCTTGTAAATTCCCCAATTATTCCAATAAGGCAGACGGGGTGTTCACTTCGGACCCGGGATGGATCCGGCTGGACCCGCTGGTTTAGATGGAGCCTGATCGGGTGGAAGCGAGATCTGAACATTCATTTTTTTCCTGAGAGAATCAGTGACTTTTTCGTAATTCTCCTGTTGTCCCTGGAATTTCAACTGTTCGACTATATAGTCCTTTGCTTGTTCGAATGAGCCCTCCTGAGGGGGCTTTTTCTCTTCAACGAAAATAACGTGATACCCGAACGTACTCTTTACCGGCCCAGTGATTTGTCCTGTTTTCGCAGAAAAAGCGACCTCTTCTATTTCCGGGACCAAGCTTCCCTTCGGCAGCCAGTCGAGATCCCCGCCCTTGCTCTTGCTGGGACAGATTGAGACCTGGGAAGCTATGTCTGCGAATTTTTCGCCTTTTTTCAGACGATCGAGGACAGTCTTTGCCTCCTTTTCGGTGTTAACCAGAATGTGGTGCAAGTGCACGCTTTCAGGTGTGGCGAACTGATCTCGGTTCTTCTCGTAATATTGTCTTGCCTCTTGATCAGTAGGAACCGGGAGATCCTTGCTTATCCTGTCCAAATACAAACGCGCCAGCAGATCTTTATTTGTAAAATTGAGGAGTTTCTGAATCTCAGGCGCCTTATCAACACCTTCCTTTTGCGCCTCAGCAGCCAGTACGTAGATGTTCACAACGTAGTCCAAACTTTTTCGTCGCCCTTCCGGAGTCAGATAAAGGTCGCGATACCTTTCCGGCACAGCATTTGCCAAGTCGTTAAGGTCGTCTTCCGTGACGGTCTCATTTCCTACTTTAGCCAAGACCTTGGTGTCTTCTGAGGCAGCGTAAACTGGGATGGACGACAATGCTATAGATATTAGAGCTATGGCACACAAAACGCATTTTAAAATCTTTCTGTTATTAATCACCTTAATCTCCTTTATAGTTTTTTTTGGTTAACACTTAGATATTAATACATATTATCTTTTACGGCTTAGGGCTTATATCACAGCCATGGAGCCAAGTCAAACTTTACCGACCGCCTGCTGAAAAGCTTTATATCAACCTTCCGAAGGCACAGATCGCAATTTCAGAAATTATATTGGGTTCATTGGAGCTGTTTGACTAATCGTTTGATCGTGCTAATAATTCGGCAGTGGAAAACCAACTATGAAATTTCATCAATAAATTTTGAGTCCGGACGAGACTTGAATGTTTTTTGCTTCTATAACAGCCCGGGGTTTCGCGATAGTCGGGGGGTCGTCTTTTGATGAGGTGAGAGATCCGTGAAGCCGATGACATTGGTTAGAAAAGAACTAATTAAGCGAGGTAGGGAATCTTGCCCGTGTGGGTTTTCTTGGCTGGTATATTCTTTGTAGGTGTTGTGTTGGCCGAGGTGCTACGTCTGAGCCGTTTTCTTATAAAAGGGCTGCAAATGGAGTTACGTGTAGAAACGTCAGGACGCTTCGACCTGCCCGGCACACCCCCTTTTGTGAGCGTCATCATACCCGCCAAAGACGAGGAGCAGAATATAGAACAAACGGTCAGATCTATTCTTGACTCCGATTATCATAATTTCGAAATTGTCTTGACCGATGACCGCAGTCGAGACAATACGTTGGACATCATGGAGGCTTTGGCTCGAGAGGACTCTAGAATTTATGTATTGGTCCTGGGAGACCTACCACACAATTGGACTGGGAAAACTCATGCGCTTTTCAAGGGGGCGGAACAGGTTTCCGGTGATATTATCG
>CAIXMD010000415.1 GCA_903920415.1 uncultured Desulfomonile sp. | reverse complement strand
GTATTCGTGTCGTGCAACTACTTAAACGCAACTTTCGAGATAGATGGCTTGTGGGGCCGTGCCATAGCTGTCTGTATGGCGTCTTTATTTGGAGCGGTTGTAGTCTTACTGACAAGATGGTCGGGTGGACCCGTTGGGTTTGGTTTTGACGTTGTCAGGTGGGTCCTCCTGAAATCAATTATTACGGGTCTCGCTTCTATGGTCATGATTCCCCTGATGGACAGGTTTTGGGGGGGGTACTCCAGGGTGGTTGGACTCCGATGATGACAGATCCGGAAAGAGTGATCAATTCTCATGATGACTTTGGCGCAAGAATCAGGATTGCCACAATAATTATGCTTTTGTTCATAGGAACACTAACTATCGGGTTGTGGCGCCTCCAACTTATCCAGGGTGAGTCCTTCGATGAGATGTCACGAAGCAACAGGATCCGGGTAGTCCGTCTCCCCCCTTCCAGAGGAAAGATTCTGGACTCGAACGGCCTGGTTTTGGGTGAGAATAGGCCCAGTTTTACCTTTTCAGTCCTGCCGGGAGAATTGGAAAACGCTCAGGATGTAATCAGGATCTGTTCACCCATCCTGGGGCTCTCGCAGGAAAAGATGCGTAATCTAATAGAGCGCAGCGGCACCATTCCCAAGTTCATGAGCTATCCGCTCAAAAAAAATGTAACCTTGGAAGAAGTCTCGCTTATCCAAGCCCAAGCAGTGGATCTCAAGGGGGTCGTTCTGGAAACCAAGCCTTTCAGGTTCTATCCTCTCGGAGAAAGCCTTTGCCACGTAATAGGAACTCTCGGAGAGATTTCCCAAGAGGAGCTTTCAATAGGGTTCAAGATTGGATATCGCACGGGGGATCCAATAGGCAAGTCTGGGATAGAAAAAGAATATGAAAGCTATTTGAAAGGAGAAGACGGGTGGGAACAGATTGAAATAGACGCTAAGGGCCGGCAACTCTCCGATCTCACACGGAACCCGGCACGCCCAGGATCAGATGTTGTCCTTACGGTAGACTCTTCCTTGCAAAAGTATATCGAGGAGATATTTGTGCATAGGGCAGGTTCGGTAATAGCAGTAGATCCGGACACGGGCCAAATTCTTGCTATGATTAGTAAACCTGGTTTTGACTTGAATATGTTTTCGCCTTCGATCACTGAACGTGAATGGAAAAATCTCAACGAAGATCCGCTTCACCCGCTTGAGAATAGGTCTATTCGAGGCTTATATTCTCCGGCTAGCACCTTTAAGATTGTCACTGCAGCAGCCGTTCTCGCCGAACATTCGGTAAAAACCGACCAAAAGTTTGTGTGCAATGGCGAACTTGAACTGAGCGGCCTTGTCTTCCGTTGTTGGAACCAGACTGGGCACGGAAAAGTGGATTTGCACCGCGCTCTTGTAGAGTCCTGCGATATATACTTCTACGAAGTTGGTCTTCGTCTGGGAGCCGACCGCATAGCTCGATGGGCCTCGTTCTTCGGCTTTGGAAAGCCCTCAGGACTGGGACTTCCCAATGAGTTGCCCGGCCTGGTGCCGACTTCTGTCTGGAAGAATCGTACGTACGGTGAACCAATGAAAGACGGAGAGACCCTGGCAATTGCCATAGGTCAGGGCTATGTCCTCTCAACTCCCATTCAGCTTGCCATGATGACTGCCGCTTTGGCCAACGGTGGAAAACTGCTCAGACCAGCATTAGTTAAACAGATACGTTCACCGGAAGGCGCTATCATTTTTGAACATTCTCCTGTCTTACGTTGGAATGTCCCCCTTGATTCAAAATATTTGGAAATCCTGCGATCTGCGACTCTTGATGTGGTGCAGGACAAGAGAGGTACCGGGAGAAAAAGTCTGATTCGAGGGATTAACGTGCACGCAAAAACTGGTACCTCGCAGGTTATTAGTACTAAACAGGGTTCATTGGAGGGGGAGCAAATTCCTTATCACGAGCGCACCCACGCCATGTTCGTGGCATACGTGAACGACCGACCTCAAAAAATAGCTCTGGTAGTAATAGTCGAACATGGTGGAGGCGGCGGTTCTATCGCGGCACCTCTGGCCCGCAAGATCATCTCCAGGTACTATGGGGTCAGGGATACGCAAGATGTTAAGGAATGATTGCCGGTGGTCCAAGCCCAAGATCATAGCAAAAGTTCTGACCTAATTCCTCAATGACTACGGTACATTCAGAGGATATTGATGCATAAAATGTCTAAACTGAAATCCAACACGCACTGGACATCCAATGTTCTCTTTGAGTGGCCACTCATACTCTATAGCCTGATCCTTGCGGGAATCGGACTTTTCTTAATCTTCAGTGCGACCGCGCCTATGGGCCCGGCAGGGCGCTCATTTGTCATAAGGCAGATCACCTGGTGCAGTCTTGGTCTTGTTTTAACAGCAATTTTTATTCTTTTTGATTATCACATACTGGAGCGCTGGGCCATATTGTTTTATGTTTTTTTAATGGCGGCCCTTATCGTCGTCTGGTCCCTGGGGAAAGTAACCGCAGGGTCCAGGAGGTGGATCGATCTGGGTCTCATGAGGTTCCAGCCGTCTGAATTTGC
>CAIXMD010000414.1 GCA_903920415.1 uncultured Desulfomonile sp. | reverse complement strand
GTTTGCTGTAGAAACTCGCTTATATAGCCGGTGCCAAAATTATTGTCACTTTCGCTCTATAATTCCCCCTCCATCACTGTTCCATTTTCTGGAGCGCCTCCATGCACGCGGGAGTTTCTACGTAGGGGCCGGGTTTTTCCCAGACCGGGTCGTCGTAACGATCATGACAGGCAAGGCAGGGAGCGATTGCCACGATCTTTCTGATTTCCTCACCATTGAATCCCCGAGAAAGGGTGTGAGACGTCCCCTGAAGTATCCTACCGCTCGCATCCACCACTGCCTCCAGGGGAAAGGGTATTTTCAGACCCGAAGCAGATGAATCGTAAATCGGCTCGATGATGAGTTTGCCGGTGTCAGGGTTCCGTGAGAGAAAACCATCGCCCAGACCCAGTGCCTTGGCATCCAAGTGGCAGTCGATACAGCGAGGGACTTCCTTGCGAGTGGTGTGTGGGTGAGTTGGTCCCATTGTGATTGAAGACATGCCGTTCTTAAGATGCATGATTTTGGAGTCGTATGGAGGGATTACCTTTCCCTGGGCATCCACCACGGTGTTCCATACCTGGCATCCAGGCACCAGTATGCCCACTCTGCCGCGAGAGTTTATCCCAAAGATATTGCGTTCAAAACGGAAATAGTTACGGCCTTCGGCCCACCGGCCCTGCGTCATATTTCCAGTCATGTGGTCCACGCCCTGGGCACCGAAATCAAGAATCTGATGGCACCCGTAACACTGAGGGCTCCATGCGCTGTGGCACGAATCGCATTCGAGTCGCTCATGCCCCTTGATCCTGTGGCCATTTTTTTTCCCCGTGATTATGCTGATAGGGTGCTCTTTACCGGTGAGTTTGCTGATGAGGCGGAATCCTTTGTCGGTTTTTTTAATGTGGGGAAGGGGACGTCCTCTGGATGTCTTGAGAATGGTCTCTCCGTCCTGCAGTTTCAGAAAAGGATAGCTTCGGATGAGGGTTTGGGCCAGGGAGTCGAGTTTTTCGACTGTCATGGTCTGTGGAGGAGTCGAATAAGCCCCGTGGCAATCCTCACATCGGATTTCGATCTGGTCTTTCATCAATCCGTGGATCACTCCGTCTCCCATGGTGTCTTGCCCCGTATGACAATCTATGCAACCCATCCCTTTCTCATGATGAATATCCGGGATCAGGCTCAATAGGAATCGGCCGTCGCTGAGACACTTGTCGCTCAACCCACCACGAACAAACGGAGTCCCGTACTGCTCGCTTTCCATCTCTCCATGATAATTCAAGCCGATCCGAGCGCTCCGGTTGTGACAGGCTCTACAACGGTGGTCCGAAATCCGGTTGGTTATGGTGTGGGTTGTTGGCTTGCCTGAAGTTTCCCGGTTGATTGTCGGATCGCCGCCTTTGTACCTGCCGTCGTCTGAGTAAGGCGCATGACAGGCAGGGCATCCTGCAAGGTGTCCCATTTCTTCTCCGGGGGCTTGGGTCCAGAGATGACATGCAGCGCAGAACTTCCTGAAATGGCTGTCTGCAAGGTTGTACTCGCCGGAGGAAGCCCTCTCGGGGGGTACAGGGAGGAGAGATGTTTTTCCGTCGGAAACCGGCTTGATTCCAAATTTCATGACACTTTGCTTCTCGACTCCCCACTGGAATCGTAGAATGCTGATTATTCCTGCATTGGTGGCCATAAGTGACCTGGGAACATTGTCGACTCGATTCAGAAGCGGGTGCTCCCTTTGAGAGTGGCAGCCTGCAACTCCTGAATTATTGCTCCCGCAGCTAATTGGTGCCAAATCGAGTCGAGCGGGGTTACTGCCGCCTCTGAGCCCTAGGTGAGCACCTCTGATCGTGAGGTCAGTACCATTCCCTCCGTGACAAATTACGCAACCGAAAACCGAGTTCGGATGCGATACGGACAAGTCCTCGATACCGAAGTGGCAGGTCATGCACATTTCCGGTCCTAACTTTCCACCGAAAGGCCGGATCTCAATGATTTCAGGATTACGTTTTCTCAGAATTTCTATTTCTAACTGAATTTCTTTCTTTTTCCCCTCTGAAAGACGGGTTGATAGTTCCTCCTCCAGACGCTTAACGGCCAATGTTATTCCCTTTTCCTGAAAGACCTTCCATTGGGGATTACGGCTACGATACTCAGCATAGCCAATCACCATGACAAGCGCTGTCACAGTGACCAAAACCGTGATTCCAAGAAGGTGAGGTTCTCCTCTCATGCCAAGTACCCCCAAAGGGTCATGAAGAGTGTCATGGCAAGGAGGAAGAAAAAAATAGCCGCCCTTCCCCTCCATCCTGCAGGAATAAAAGGCAAGAACACTGTTATCAAAAGAGCCCCCACCGGAAGGATAATGCCTGCTAGGATAGCGGGAAGGCATCGAAGCATTTGCTGAATTCCCACAAATATCCACGGAGCCTTCACATGCACGCTTGGCATTCCCTGTACATCAGCCGGCCCCTCGATGGGGGCGTCCACAAGAACAGCCATCGTGCATAACAGCACCAGGGCGATTAAAGCCGCCGTACCTTCTTTATAAAGAAGATGTGGAATGCTCTTGATCTTGGGAATCTTCGTGAGGTTATTTTGATTCAAGTCTTTGTGGCCAACTTGGGATAAGAAATCATTTTCCACTGGCTGGTCCAAAACACGCCGGCCAATGTGTGCCGGTTTTCCTAGTCTTTGACAATACGGAATCCTACTGTGTGATAGTAGCCCCGGGGCGAAGTTTTATGCCGATTCTGAATCCTCCTGGAGGCATCAGGGGAAGCCCATGAGCCGCCCCTTATTGTTTTTTCATTTCCGATCGGCGGGCCATCAGGATTTTCAGCCGCACTTTCGGTGTATTGATCGCTGGAGTACCAGTCCGAGCACCATTCCCAGACATTGCCGATCATTCCTGTTATGCCGCGAATTCCTCGTACCGCGATCGATACCGGCACGCTCCCATCTTCCGAAGACATCTGCAGGTTGTCGTTCGGAGGGTCTAATGTTGTGAGAAGGGCGCTCTTTTCCCATTCAGCCGAAGTAGGAAGTCGGCCACCTGCCCACTGGGCATAATCAACCGCGCCATACCAGGAGATACATACGATTGGCTTGTCTTCAAAACCGGGTTTGGGCCGAAACACTTTGCCTGTCTTGATCAACGGGCAGTAATCGCTATCCAGTTTCACTCTGGGCATCCCATCTCTCGATGTCTCTCCGTCGCGATTGAGATAGTCACAATACTCCTTGACCGTGACTTCATGCTTGGCGATGTAAAAGTCCTTGAGATAGACTCTATGGCGCGGCCGTTCATCAACTCTCCCTTGACCTTCCGGACTGCCCATTTCAAAAGGTCCTGCCCGAATGAGCAGCATCTCGTCATACTTTCCGGTCCCTTCAGCAACCTTTCTCTTATCGGACGAAGGAACGGGCATCTTTGAATCCAATTTGTCTTCAAACGTTGGAGGCAAGGGTACGGAAGGACCTTCAGGGCAGCCCGGTAGAACGGGACAATTCGTGATGGCGGACGAAAGTCTTACTATGCTTGACACGGGTTTCTGAGGAGTGCTGTTCACCAAAAACGCTGAATCGACCTCAGGGGGCACACTTACCATAAAGAAAAAAATAAAAGCTTGTAATATAATATGATTGAAGGTTTTATTTCTCGGTATCAGAACAGTGTATTCCCTTTCTTGTGAGTTGTATTCAAGCATCACTGAAGTATCATGTAGAGTTATTGATTGATTCGCAGAAATCATTGCCATTGCCCATTCATGGTGACTTCTATAATGATACTTGTTGCAGATTGAGTCAAGAATCTCTAAAACAGTCTTGAGGAAAAGTCTCCAACAATTGAATGTCCGGTCAAATCGCAAGAATTCAAGAGAGTGATCAGGGATCTTATGCTTAATCGGTTCACCCAAGAACTATCTGGTGTTTGCAGCACGCGCCTCCTCGAGGAGAAGTGGTTAATTGCTCCTTCCTTGAGGGTTGGTCACCAGTGGCTGGATACGCTTACCCTCAACAGCCTCCCCGTCTTGAATGTCAGGACCAAGACAATGAAAGGAATGGTCCTGGAACTTGCCGGCCCTGCAATGGTCGGCAAAGGTGTTTCACTCATCTCAGACACAGGCTCCATGATCCTCGTCGATCGAATCTTGAACCGTCTCACCAGTAATGCAAACAGCTATTTTTCATCAATACTATCCAGCATGAACTTTTCCTGGACGATGCTTTCCACGATCACTGCCATAAGGCTCGCTGGGCTCAACGAGGATGACCTCGATCCGAAATGTTTCGAGGTAGCTCAAAAAGGCAAAGACGTGGCGTTTGTGCTTGGAGAGTACACAAGACTTCTTCGCGAAAGACAACTGTTGGATTATGCGGATGTTGTGAACATGATGACCGAGATGCTGTGCAGCACTCAGGACCGAATAATATCGCCCGATCTATTGGTGTTGCTCCCAATGGATCTTGAGCTTAGTGCGTTGGAAAACCGCCTGCTCGAGGAACTGCCGACGTCTAGCCTTGTCCGTCTGACTGTAGATGAACATGCAGCAAATACTTCGGAAGGGCCTCATACCGATTCCTCAATATTGAAATGGATTCTTGCTCCTGAAGAGGCCCCTGCATCGGCCGAGGACGGCACTGCAATGATTTTTCGTTCTATGGGTGAGTGCAACGAGGTTCGTGAAGTCTTACGAAGGTGCCTCTCATCCTCCTGGCGTCTCGATGAAGTTGAACTCCTTCACACGGACACAGACACATACGTGCCATTAATTTACGAAACGTTGTTGCGAACTCAATTGGAACCGAAATTTGATACTCAGACTCTACCGGTCACGTTCGCCGAAGGAATTCCGGCAAGGTATTCGAGGCCTGGAAGGGCGCTATCGGGGTGGATAGACTGGATTCGCAACGGTTATCCTCAGACGTCTCTTGTGCGTATGATACAGGATGGACTTCTCGAGGTTTCTCAGGAGCAGGATGAATACAGCTTCTCAACATTTGCCAAAATTATTGGACAAATCAACATTGGATTCGGCCAACAAAATTACATGCCGAGCTTGACTGAGAAAATCTCGGTTCTTGAAAGCCGACTTTCCCAGGGGTCTCCGTACGAGCACGAGCATGATCATACGGGCAACCCGGATCATAGTTCAGAATTTCATTGCCTTGCAATTACGAAGATGATCATGAATTTCGTTCAGGAGCTTCTGGATATTTCGGTATCTCAAGACCCTTCTCAAACAGCAGTATTGGCCTGGGTGGCCAAATTCGTCCAAAACTTTACCCGCTGCGAAAATGAATTGGACAACTATTCCAGGCTCGCGATCCTGGAGGAGATAAGGGAACTTTCCCGATGGATAGACATGGAAATGGGGCCTGTGAGCCTCAATCTTTGGGAATGGGCATCATCGCTACCGAGCCGAATTCGTGTTCTGGGCAGCGGTCCACGTCCGGGTTGTCTCCATGTTGCACATGCCATGTCCGGAGGACATTCAGGACGCAAACACACGTTCATAATCGGTATGGATGACGGTCGATTCCCAGGGGCCGGCCTTAACGACCCTTTGCTACTGGATGGCGAGCGAGAGAAATTATCGAATGACCTGCCTAAGGCGTCGGCCCAACTGCGCCGCAGGCTGGAAAACATTGCTCTGCTCCTCGCACGACTTCGCGGGACGATAACTCTGGGATTTTCCTGCTTGGACATCCTTGAAGATCGGTCCATGTTCCCTAGTTCAGTAGTTTTCTCTGCATATAGAATCATATCCAATAATAAGCTCGGCGACCAGCGCGAAATGATGGAATGGCTACCTCCACCAGTGTCTTTTGCGCCTGAAGAGCCGGGCCGATGCCTGGACCAAACAGAATGGCGGCTGTCGAAGCTTTGTGCACAACAAATTCCTAACCTTCGAGAAATTCTCGATAGACACTTTCCTCATC
>CAIXMD010000413.1 GCA_903920415.1 uncultured Desulfomonile sp. | reverse complement strand
GGGGAGAGGCATGCCTCGCCCGTTTTCGCACCGATTCTCCACCGATGTTGTCTATTGTTGAAGTGCTGACCTGTCCGTGGTTTTGTGCTAAACAAGAGTGTCTGCGGATCTTTTTTCTCAACGGGCACCGACAATGATCTCGGGCCCACGGGAGAAGTATCCGATCGTAGTTCATCAAGGAGGCAGGACCTATGAAATGGTCTTTTAAGATCGGTTCAATTTTAGGAATACCGGTGAAGGTGCATGCCACTTTTCTTCTATTGCTCGTGCTGATCTTTTTCGCTGGTTCGTCCTTGGTCGGAACCGGCGGAATGCAAGGGGTACTATTTGTTGTACTGGTATTTGCGTCGGTAGTGTTTCACGAACTCAGCCATTCCATGGTCGCGCGCTATTACGGGATTAACGTGGTGGATATAACGCTGCTTCCCATAGGAGGGGTCGCGCGAATGGCAAGTCCACCGGACAGGCCTGTCCAAGAAATACTCATAGCTATCGCGGGCCCGGCCGCGAGCCTTTTCCTTGCCTTTTGCTTATGGTTTATCGCCGATATATTCGGTTCCGATGTTACCATATCGGATTTTTCGGTCAAGAGCAGCCTTCTGGCTGAACTCACCGCGGTCAATTTAGTGCTCGCCTTGTTTAATCTGATCCCCGCGTTTCCAATGGATGGCGGCAGGGTCTTGAGGGGTGTACTTGGACTTTACTTGAGCCCATTTATGGCAACCCGCATAGCAGTGGGCGTGGGACAGGGTTTCGCCATAGTCCTATTCTTCCTGGGATTTTTCTACATGAACCTGTTCATGATTCTCATTGCCCTGTTCGTCTACCTTGGGGCGGAAGCAGAAGAGCGACAAATGGGAATAATGGTTTCCCTTGGTGGAGCCACTGCCCAGGCAGCCATGATCAGCGATGTCGATACTCTGAATCCGGGCCAGACGATAGGAGAGGCGGCGGAGCGCTTCTGCAGGGGTTTTCAGGGAGATTTTCCCGTTCTGGACGGTTCGACGCTTGTCGGTCTGGTTACAAGGGAAATACTGACCGAGACGCTTCACAAGGGAGGCCCGTCAGTCGTTGTGTCTGAAGTGATGATCAAAGATTTCCCCACAGCGCTTGAACAGACGTCGCTCATAGATGTACTCCAAAAGATGCAGGACTCCGGCAGTAAAACAGTACCCATTCTCAGTGCCGGCAAGCTGAAGGGATTGATTACCCTGGAACAGATCGGCCGCTATAACATGCTATGTTCCGGCTATTCCTGCGACTTCCTGCAAACGAGCAAGACTTGATACCACTTTGCCTCAATTAATCCCCTGAAAAGGACCCGGCACACAATGAGCGTTCCCAAATATCTGGTTACTGCGGAAGAGATGAGGGCCCTTGATGCAACTGCAATTCAAGAATACGGAATTCCCGGCGTTGTTCTCATGGAAAATGCAGGGCGATCAACGTTTCAGATACTCAGCAGGCATTTTAAAGGGAACATTAGGGGATTGAAGGCGGCTGTGATCGCGGGGCCGGGAAATAACGGCGGGGACGGCTATGTCATCGCGAGGTACCTGATAAATCACGGGGCCGAGGTCAATACATTTCTCCTCAGCCCTCGCGAAAAAATCAGGGGTGATGCCCTCACAAATCTTGAAATCCTTGAAAAGATGACCCCTCATGTGATCGCAATAGGAAACTTGGAGGCCTTGGGGCGCGCGTCCGCCTCCTGGAGAGAAAGTGACATAATCGTGGATGCCCTGCTGGGAACCGGGCTCAATGCGGAAGTGCGATCACCCTATCGAGAGGCTATCCAGGAAATCAACAGGGCTGCAGGTATTAAGATTGCGGTGGATCTACCTTCGGGGCTTGAGGCGGATTCAGGCCGGGTTCTCGGGGTAGCAGTGAAGGCCGACCTGACCGCGGTTTATGGATTCCGGAAGTTGGGCATGTCCTTGTATCCGGGCCTGCAGTATTGCGGCAAGATTGAGGTGGTGGATATCTCCATCCCAGTATGTGCCGTTGAAAAAAACCCGCCTAAGGCTCTTTTTTATGACGAGCCCGAGGCTGGGCACTATGTTGGGGCTCGCGCAAACTCCGAAGCTCACAAAGGCACTTTCGGACATCTGCTTATTGTCGGGGGCTCCCCCGGCAAAACGGGCGCTCCTGTAATGGCCGCGAAGGCCGCGTCCCGTATCGGGGCCGGCCTGGTTACCGTCGGGATCCCAGCTTCTCTTAATGCGATTCTCGAAGACAAATTGACCGAGGAGATGACGGAGCCGCTTCCTGAGACCGTGGTACCAGGATATCTCGGGGAGGCTGCTGCAGACCGAATCTTATCTTTGGCTGAAGGTAAGCGGTGCATGGTGTTAGGGCCGGGACTATCAACTCATGAAGGCATAGCCCGATTGATCAACAGGGTCCTGGCGGAGTACAATGGCTGGGTACTGATCGACGCAGACGGGCTCAATGCTTTGGCCTCCTCTCTTGATTCTCTCAAGCAAACAGCGTCACGGATTGTATTGACCCCCCATCCCGGAGAAATGGCACGGCTCGCGGGAATTTCTACTCAGCAGGTTCAGCAGGATCGGGTAGGTATCGCACGCAAAATCGCGTGTGATTATGCTGTGTGGGTTGTCCTCAAGGGGGCTCGCACACTGACTGCATGTCCGGACGGCACTATTTATGTGAATTCTACGGGAAACCCGTGGATGGCCTCGGGAGGGCAAGGAGACGTACTGAGTGGGATCCTCGGTGGATTGTTGGCACAGGGCATCCCTCCGGAAAAGGCATTGCCTTTCGGCGTCTAGGTCCACGGTCTGGCTGCCGACAGGCTTGTTCAACGGGATGGACCGCGACCCGTGGTC
>CAIXMD010000412.1 GCA_903920415.1 uncultured Desulfomonile sp. | reverse complement strand
CTTCCCAGGAGTCTTTTTGGGAATCGTCTTATTGCCAAGGCCATTACCATGCACTATCTCCACGGTGTTCCAATTGAGCGGGTTTGCGAGATTTTAGGGATAGGAAGTGGGAGTCTTGCCGGGATATTTCAACGTTGCGCTCGTTTGTTGGCAGATGTGCCCCAAAAGCTTGTTGAGCAATACCGAGAGGCTCCTGTAAAGCATGCGGACGAGACTAGTTGGCGCACGAACGGTAAAAACGGCTACGTATGGCTTTTTGCTACGAAAGAACTGAGCATCTTTCAATTTGGCAAGAGTAGATCCGCTCAGGTTCCCTTGGCGGTTTTTGGCAAAGAGCCTTTGGAGCCTTCTGATCCTTGAACTTAGAGATCAATTCATAATCCCATCTGACTTAAACGCGATTAACTGAGGATTTACGAGCAAGGAAACAAAATGCTTACATTTTGGCTCCAAATATGATAAGAAACTCGATTTTAGGCAAATTGGTATTCGCAGGAGGCTGGCTCCGTGCTTGAAATTCTAACCCGGGGATTCCGCGATGTTCGCCAATATCTCCAAGGTATGCGAACTCTTAACGAGGACAACCTCAGCGAGGCGCTGAAGATGATTCGCGTCTCCTTATTGGAGGCGGATGTAGAATTTCAGGTGACTCGTTCATTCCTTGAGCGGGTCAAAAACCAGGCCCTGGGTGAATTAGTCCAGGTAAAGATAAAGCACAAAGACAAGAAATTAAAGGTTTCCCCCGGCGACCACTTTATAAGCTTATGCCACGAAGAGTTGGTTCGTCTCATGGGGCCGGCAGATCCTTCTCTCAATCTACGCTCAAAACCCTCTTCAATAATGTTGGTAGGCCTCCAAGGTTCAGGCAAGACCACTACAGCTGCTAAACTAGCCCGCTTTTTAACCAGGAATGGAAAGAAGCCCATGCTGGTGGCAGCTGACATTTATCGCCCTGCGGCAGTTGAACAACTACAACAGTTGGGTATAGACCTCAAAATACCGGTTTACTCAGACGGAGGAGTTGATCCACCAGAGATTTGTCGAAAGGCAATCCTCGAAATTGGCGACAGAGGTTGTGACGTCGCAATCTTTGATACCGCCGGACGCTTGACTGTTGATGCGCTGCTCATGGATGAGCTTCAACGTATTCAGGAATTGACAGCTTCGGAGAATGTTCTTCTCGTCTGCGACGCCATGATTGGACAGGAATCGGTCAATATAGCCAAGGCGTTTAACGAGAGAATTCGCCTTACAGGCTTCATCCTTACAAAGCTTGATGGAGATGCACGTGGTGGTGCTGCAATATCCATTAAGGAAGCTACTGGTGTCCCCATAAAGTTTGTTGGCATGGGAGAAGGCCTGGATCGCCTAGAAGAGTTTCGACCGGAGGGTGTGGCATCCAGAATCCTAGGTTTTGGGGACGTGGTGGGTCTGGTTAAAGATTTCGAGGAAGTCGTCGATGAGAAAAGAGCTGAAGAAGATGCCATGCGGATGCTCATGGGGAATTTCACTCTCAGCGATTTTCTTGGCCAGATCAGAGCAATCAAAAAGATGGGGCCGTTACAGGACTTGGTTGAGAAGCTCCCTTTCTTTCCCAGTGGCGTCCCCGAATCAGCTAAGGTGGATGACTATGAATTGATTCGAATGGAATCAATCATTAATTCGATGACTCCTTCAGAGCGAAAGCGTCCTGGCATTGTCGATGATTCCAGAATAAGCAGGATAGCAGGAGGTTCAGGGAGGAAGGATTCGGAGGTCAGGGATCTTCTCGGTAAATTCAAAGACATGAGTGATTTAATGGTCGCCATGGGAGGAGGTAAGCTCCGGGGCCGCTGGAAGAGATTGAAGGGCATCAAGAAGTGGTTCGGCGGAGGTATTACGGACATGGTGGGAACTCAGGATTACGAAAACTCGGCTGCCAATCCTTTCGGCATGCCTGAGATCAAGAAAGGCAAGCAGGTTTCCAAGAAAGCATTGGAGAAACAACGCAAGAAAGGCAAACAAGCGAGACAGGCCAGGAAAAAGGCCAAAAAGAAGTGAGTATATTTAGTCCCGAATTGAAAGGTCCGGTTTCCGGCCTATAATCGTAACGGAGGACACTATGATTATAAAACTAATAGGAATGATTGCTCTGGGGTTAGTGAGTGCGGCTCTCAGCTACTACAACAAAAACTTTTACGTGAGAGTCTTCAACGACATTCTGGGGAGAGAAGAAGAAGAGGACGTTGCTGCTCGGGTCGGTCGAGGTTTTTTCTATGGATTCTTTTTCCCCCTCTATTTTGTGCTGCTGCTGCTAGGTCTCGTCGCCCTCATCTCATTCCTCATTACAGCTGGAATTATTGCCGCAATAGTTTTCGTGCTTGTCTGGATTACTGAGAAAATGCTCCCAAACGAATGGATTGGAAAGCTTCTGTTCGATTTGTTTTCAAAAGTCGGTTTTGGCGCTCCACCTGCGAAGTCAACTGTATCTTTATCTGCCCCCGTATGTTCGACTGAATCTCCCCGGGAAAAAGAGTCCACCCCGATTACCTCCCCATCGACCAGCACCTCCGAAACGTCTGAAACACCTGTTGATGAGGTCAAAAAGAGTTGATTATGAAAACCGCTGCTGATGCCTGGTTACTTTGCAGAGCGATCTTTGCGATTTACAGAACTAGTTTAATAGAATGATAGATTTGATCGGATTAAGATTGGGCGGCAGCGCTCCGTAACTAACTATATGTAATACGCACCTAACTCAGAGCGCTTTCCGCCCTTTTCCTGAAACTTGACGGTCTATTATAATGATTGTACCGCAAGTTGTTGAAGTTCCCCTACAACTACGCCCGTAGGGGAGTATTAAGGAATTGCATTATTGAGCCGATCCTCGAGTCTGGACAGTTCGCTGTGCAGTTCTCTAGGCAGACGGTCACCGAACATTTCGAAGTGCTGCTTTATTAGGGGAACCTCGGCACGCCATCCGTCAATGTCGACCCTGAGCAGCTCATCAATCGCTTGCTGAGATATTTTTAGACCTGATAAATCCAGCGCACCGGGAACCGGAAGTCGACCAATGGGAGTGTCTATCGCATCAGCCTCACCGTTTACGCGTTCAAAAATCCATTTTAGTACTCGACAGTTTTCGCCATACCCCGGCCAAAGGAATTTTCCCTGTGCGTCTTGACGAAACCAGTTTACATAGTAGATTCGCGGCAATTTGACCGCATCTGTTCTTGAACTCATTTTTAGCCAGTGTGCGAAATAGTCTCCCATATGATAGCCGCAAAAAGGTAGCATTGCCATCGGGTCACGACGGAGTTGGCCAACTTTTCCTGCTGCGGCAGCAGTAGTTTCGCTGCTGGCTGTCGAACCGAGGAACGTCCCGTGCTGCCAGTCAAACGCTTCCGTCACCAGAGGCACAATGTTTGCCCGTCGGCCTCCAAATAGGATTGCGTCAATGGGCACTCCATTGGGGTCTTCCCATTCCGGCGCTATCACTGGGCACTGCTTTGCCGGTGTTGTGAACCGCGCGTTTGGATGTGCCGCCTTTCTCCCACAGCCCGGCGTCCAGGGCCGCCTGAGCCAGTCAGAAAGCTCGCGCGGCTCTTCATCGCTCATCCCTTCCCACCATACGTCACCCTCAGGCGTTATTGCGCAGTTTGTGAATATCGAGTGCTGAGATGCTGCAAGAATTGCATTGAGGTTAGAGAGAACACTGGTGCCTGGTGCAACGCCGAAGAAACCTGCCTCCGGATTGATGGCGCGAAGCCTGCCATCCGGACCAAATTTCATCCATGCTATGTCATCACCTATTGTCTCTACTCTCCAGCCGGGGATGGTGGGAATCAACATGGCAAGGTTGGTCTTTCCGCAAGCTGAAGGGAACGCTCCTGTGACGTAGCGAACCAGACCCTTAGGGTTGATGAGCTTAAGGATCAACATGTGCTCGGCCATCCATCCTTCGTCCCTCGCTTGAACCGAAGCAATGCGCAAGGAGTGGCACTTCTTCCCCAGCAGGGCGTTGCCACCATAACCTGAACCGAAGGACCAGATCTCCCGCGTCTCAGGAAAATGGCAAATGTACTTGTGCTGAGCATTGCAAGGCCAAGGAGCGTCAGGGCCTGACTCGTCCAGTGGAGCACCGACCGAGTGGAGACCTCTGACAAATTCGCCGTCTGTCCCGAGTACTTCCAGCACCTGGGTTCCCACACGAGTCATTATGTGCATGTTCGCCACCACGTAAGGTGAGTCAGTCAACTCCACGCCTATATTGGCAATCGGTGACCCGGTAGGTCCCATGCTGTAGGGGATGACATACATCGTCCGGCCCTTCATTGAACCGTCAAAAAGTTTGGACAAGGTGGCTTTCATCTCAGAAGGGTCCGCCCAGTTGTTGGTAGGACCAGCATCTTCTTTAAGAGAGGAACAAATGTAGGTACGGTCTTCGACGCGGGCAACATCCAGAGGGTCAGACCTCACGAAGATGCTGTTGGGGCGCTTTGACTGATTCATCACTATTGCAGTACCTGCCTGCACCATCAAGCGAATCATTAACTGATATTCCTGTTCCGAGCCGTCGCACCAATGAATCCTGTCCGGCCGACACATACCTGAGACTTGTTCTACGAATTCAACAAGCTTCTTATGCTTGGTCATCTTAGCTCCTCTGTTTTTTAGATCTTCAATATAGTCTGGCATCAATAATTTCGACGCCAACCCAAAATCAATTTTACATCACTCTGCAAGTTCGACAAAAGTTAAATTTTCTCTTTATCCTCACTATGGACATCACCAGGTTCAGTGAGAGCTAGTATTGCCTTTTTGTCCAAAAACGGATACCAGTGATTCGGCGATTTAATGTGAATGGGACAGGAAGAGTGATTGCCCGCCGGTATCACATCTCAGAGTTGAGAATGGCGATTTCCGATTTGTCGTTCAGATTTGCTCGATGCCGCTTACGTAACAATCCAGCATTATTGCGAGAAAGAAGGTGGATGATCAAAGCGATCGTCCTTGCGGGTTGTTCTCTTTGGCTATTCGCATGCGTACAACTCCTGCCCACGCGCAAATCAGAGTCTTCTACAAGTAGTGCTGGTGTCGATCGGGGCTGGCTCGTCAAGCCTAGACTGCAAGAAAGCTCCGATGGGTTACCCGTTTCTCCTCTCCCCACGATTAAAGAAGAAGAAGAGAAAAGGGTTTCCGATACGAGAAAATCACCTTGGTTACTGGGCAGTCTACACCACGCGATCTTTTCCAAGCTACCCTTTCTTGCTTCCAGTGACAAGCCGGATTCTCATTCGAAGCTCATAAAGCCTAGACTTGATGAGAGCATTCAAGAAGAGCCACTTCGAGAGGAACGTGACGCAGTTCTGAAAGAAAAGCAATCTGCCAAGACAGCAATTAGGACCGAGCGAGCTTCAAGTAACCGAATAAATGACCATTCTTCAATAGATTCGCTGGACTCAAAGAGAAGTTCATCGATCAAAGGCAAATCAACATCGGAGAAAATTGGTCTTACAGAACCACGTATTGCTCCTGAGGATGAAAAAAAACATGTCTCTGGTTCATCCGCTGTGGGAACAGATAAGTCGCAAGGGCCAGAATCCATGAATTCCAAGATAACTGGTCCGGATGAATCGCAAACGACTTTCAAGAAACATGATCATTCGAAATATGTTTTAACAATCAGGAACAAGGCCATTGACAAAGTGAATCAAGAAAAAAACTCGGACTATGTAAGAGTTTGCAAAGACGCCAACACTGATGAATGGTCACTCACTTTTTATTACAGACAAAGGCAGAGCTACTACTACGTTACATTCATATGGGACGAGATAGATGACAAATGGCAGGAATCATTTGTCTCAGAAAAGCGCTCAATGTCAGGATGGAAACATCATTTATCCTTTTCTTCAGCAGGAAAGAATTGCAAGGTCTTGAAAGGTAGCCAGGAACCATAAGCAAAACTTGGGTGAATCCCTATACAATGGCATTTGTTCAGCCGCATTTCCGATCTATGTTTTTCCGGCATTCTGGTATAATGAATGACTGAAAGATAAAAGTTGTGGAAAGGCGATAAGACGAACAAATTGAGAATTACTCGGCTGCTTATTAGAAGCGACAATTTTTAAGGATCTTTTAAACATATCGTCAAAGGAGATTTATCGGTGCTTACAGCAGAGAGATCAAGACTGGAAAAAAGGATGGGGCTTTATTGCGGCCATGATGCTTTTTACCATTTTTTGTTGGGATGTTTTCTGACACTGTCCATAATTCATTTATCAAATTTTTCAGCCCCATGTGCTCAAACAAGAGACCAGTGCGACAAATGCTGCCGGGGCGCTGGATTTGACGATTACTATCTTGAACAGTGCAAATTGAAATGCTTCAGAAGTTCAGATCACTGCATCGACCAAAAATCGACGAGGGTACCTGATTCAGTGCCTCAGTCCGGGCCCCAAGCAGTTACGCCCCAACGAGTAATTCCACCGACAGAGGATGCTTCTCCCCCCCCACCTTCTGCGACTTTGGAACAGGGCACGCCACCCTCTAGGGCACCTAAACCGCCCAAGAGAGAAATCGCTTTCAGGTGGCCGGAAGCTCTTAACATGGTCCCTGGAAAGGAATGGGAGGTCGCCGGCCAGATTCTGGGAGCAAATGGGATGCCGCCGCAGCATCCCAATTATCCCTTGGCTCTCAGGGCCGTGGAAGGCGTATTGGTAGATTTTGCCAGAAAAAATCCAACAGGTGGTGAGATGCCAACCGATCAGTTGGAAAGAATCTTGTTACAGTTCCGATAGAACACACTACTCCGGAATAATCAGGAACTGTCAAGACATCGCCCCATTGGCTCGCTTCTGAAAGTATAATCGAGTAGTAGTGGTATGAAATGTCTATTGCTCTTCACTTCTAATTTGCACGCTGCTCAGCACCAAAGAGTAAATGTTCCGTACATGATGGATGTTTCTCATGTTATACGGGTCGACGCTAAGTCAATATTTCTCTCCATGATGCTGATTGTTTTTGTGTTTTCACTTTTTTTTGCCTCCAAAGCCTTATCTACAGAGGGGCCTAATTTACCCCAACTCATACCTTCCCCCCCTGACGATACATCAACCGCCCTATCACTGTACCCTCAGTGGTGGGATGCCGCTCCCAAACATGATCTATCAATTCCTTGCAAGGATCCTGGAAGCTGTGTCAAATGCCATGAAGCAAACTCCTCTATGGATCCATCACATGCAGTCGCCTGTGTCAGTTGCCACGGAGGGGATTCCGGTACTGAAGAAAAAGAGAAAGCACATAAAGACCTGATAGCAGACCCGGGGGATTTGAGTACCGTGGACAAGACCTGCGGTAAATGCCATCCCGAAGAGGCGCGCAGAGTGAAGCGGTCTTCAATGGCATTGGCTCCAAGAATGATCAGTCAAACACGGTTCGCATTTGGCGCACAAAAAAACCCTGAGGCGCAATATGGAACGGTTGAGGTGGACGGCTTAAGACAGGTACCCCATCCTTCCCAGTCTGAAAATCTCGGGGATGACCTGCTGCGTCGGTCTTGTCTGAGATGCCACCTTTACACCAAGGGTTCCGCCAGATGGGGGGAACATAGGGCTAAAGGCTGCTCCGCTTGCCACGTAGCATATCCCAACAGCACTTCAGGGGGGCCTCGGTTTCACGCATTAGTTAGAAACTCTGGCATCAATGCTTGTCTCAAGTGCCACAACTCCAACCATGTTGGGTCAGATTTCGTGGGTCTATTCGAAAAGGACTTTAACAGAGGCTTTAGGTCGCCATTTGTTGAAGGGCGGCAGCCTCCCAGGATTTATGGGTCCGAACAGCACAGGCTGAATGGGGATGTCCATTTTCGAGCAGGCATGGGATGTATGGATTGCCATACCCTCGACGAAGTACACGGAAACGGAAAAATAAATCAATTGCCCATTAATCAGGTCAGGATTTCTTGCGAAGGTTGTCATGTGCGGGGTGATCATCCTGCCATCCTGAAATCACCTGAAGGAGAGATGACTCTTTTGAGGGGCCCAGGCCGAAGGATCCCTAACTGGAATCCTGAGCGAATTCCGCATTTGGTAGGGATTCACCGTGAAAAATTGAGGTGTTCGGCATGCCATTCGGCCTGGTCGTTTCAGGATTACGGTCTACACCTGATGCTGGAAGAAAGACCGGATTATTGGAAATGGTCCCCTAATGCCGCTCAAAATGACCCTCAGGTCCAGGACTTGCTCAGCCGATCTGTGGGTACCTCGGTGGAGTTGGTGCCTCCTGAGGGGGTTTCTATTGCTGCCCAGCGTCAAGAACAATGGCAACCGCCACAAACGAATGACTGGCTTAGCGGTGAGGCACGTCCAGGAGCATGGTTCCGAGGATATACCGTTCGTCGCTGGTCTCGCCCACCTCTTGGACTGGATCATCTTGGGCGTGTGTCCGTAATGCGTCCAATATATCAATACGTTATTTCTCATGTGGATTCCCATGACAACCTCCTTCTTGACAGAAAAGTCCCGATGACAGGCGCAGGGTTTCCTGCTTTAATATTCAACCCTTATTCACCCCATACCACATCGGCCACGGGAAGGGCTTGCCATGAGTGCCACGGAAGCGCCAAGGCCGCGGGACTTGGCAACGGAATATCAGGAATCGAGAAGCCCGGCTTCCACTCACTCTTGCTAACGGAAAATAGAGTTCCAGGACTTTCGTTCAGTTGGGATGCGTTGGTTGACGACAAGGGTAACGCTCTCCAGCGAAGCACCACCCCTCGCGCAGGGCCCTTGGATCCTTCCACCTTTGCTAAGCTCCTGAACCCCTCACAGCTTCACAGGGCAACATGGTACAGGTATTTGAAAGAATATGGCCTAACTCATCCTTGACACCTTCCTGATATAGAAGTTATGTTTAAATGTTTAATCTCGATTTAGAGCCAATTCCAAGATCCGTTTTTTTTTTTGAGAAGGAAAAGATGAAAATTTCGCTTGAGCAAGTCGACTACGTAGCCCTTCTAGGGCGACTGGCATTAGCGCCTGACGAAAAAAACAAATTCATGACACAACTGGATGACATCCTGAAGTATATGGATATGCTGGAAGAAGTACAAACCGACCAAGTCGAACCGATGACCGGCCCGGTGGAATTGTATACCCCATTAAGGGAAGACCTTGTAAAGCCCTCCTTGTCTATCGAGAATGCACTCACCAACGCACCTGCAAGATCAGGGACATCCTTCAGGGTCCCGAAAGTCATTGAATAGACGGATAGTGTCTTCCTTGTCAGGGACGTTTAGAAAGAGCATTTTTCGAAAAATCGGCCTGGTCCACAAAGCTAAAGATTCCCAGTGCCGGCCATGACAGAGTCGCAACATGGTTGAGAATCAGAAAAAGATTAATGGAGAAGCCCCAGAACGGGTTAAAGGACGGACACGTGTCAGAACTCTATGAAATGACCGCCACGGAATTGGCTGAAATTCTTAGGACGAAAAAAGCTAGTTCGGTACAAATAACCGAATCGGTACTGAACCGGATTGACCATGTGGAAGGGAAGGTTCATGCATATGTTACCCTGAACCCTGAATCAGCGTTGGATATGGCTAGGGAGGCCGACCGTAAAATAGCTGCAGGAGACGCAAGGCCCTTGACCGGCATACCCATAGCAGTGAAAGACAACATGTGCGTCAAAGGCCAAAGGACTACCTGTGGGTCTAAGATTCTAGCCAATTTTTTACCACCCTACGATGCGACGGTTATCCGCCTTCTCCGCGATGAGGGTATGGTAATCCTCGGAAGCGCCAATATGGATGAATTCGCGATGGGATCGTCCACGGAGACTTCCTATTGGGGACCGACCCACAATCCCTGGAACACGGATCTAATCCCTGGAGGTTCAAGTGGTGGTTCAGTCGCCGCAGTTGCCGCGGGTGAAGCCATTGTTGCTTTGGGATCAGATACCGGAGGTTCGATAAGGCTACCCGCGTGCTTTTGCGGCGTCACTGGAATTAAACCGACTTACGGCGCGGTTTCACGCTACGGCCTGGTCGCGTACGCTTCCAGCTTGGATCAGATCGGCCCAATAAGCCGAGATGTTTCAGATTTGGCTTTACTCTTAAACCTCATTTGCGGCCATGACCCATCAGATTCCACGTCAGTGCCCAGGGAATACCCTGATTTCACTGCGTTCCTGACTAAACCCGTTGGAGGAATGACCTTGGGCCTACCGAGGGAGTTTTTCAGTAAATTGGAAAACCCTGATGTAGAAAGGGTAATCTCTGAAGCACGTAAGGTTTTTGAAGGACTTGGGGTTAAATTTGTTGAACTGTCTCTGCCCCATCTGGATTACGGAATAGCCGCCTATTATATCATTGCTCCATGTGAAGCGTCATCAAACCTGGCCCGTTATGATGGAGTGAAATACGGTCACCGGGCGGAAAACTTCACCGGAATGATAGATATGTACTGCAGGACCCGGGCAGAGGGTTTCGGCCCCGAGGCAAAGCGCCGTATCATGCTGGGAACATATGCTCTTTCCTCCGGTTACTACGACGCTTATTACCTAAAAGCAGCCAAGATCCGAACACTTATTACCTCAGATTTCAAAAGGGCTTTCGAGAAGTGCGATGCAGTTTTCTGTCCGACTGCTCCTTCACCAGCCTTCAAGATCGGGGAAAAAATTGACGATCCGATTCAGATGTATTTAACGGATGTGTTCACTATACCGGTAAATATGGCGGGCCTTCCCGGCATTGCCATTCCTGGAGGATTCTCCATGGGGGGGCTCCCTATAGGCCTACAGTTAATCGCTCCCCATTTCGAAGAGGCTCGATTGGTACAATTATCAGCAGCCTTTCAAAAGGAAACAGACCATCATCTCAAGCGGCCCCAGCTATAGGATCTGCACATGAAATACGAAGCTGTTATCGGACTGGAGGTCCACGCTCAACTTCTTACTGATTCCAAGGCATTCTGTTCATGTACTACTCGTTTTGGCGCCGAGCCTAACTCTAACACGTGCCCAATTTGCCAAGGTATGCCCGGGGTACTACCGGTTCTTAATCGGAAGGCCCTGGAATTCACCGTAAGAATGGCCTTGGCTTGCAACTGTAAAATCAATGAATTCAGTAGATTCGCCCGCAAGAACTACTATTACCCTGATCTGCCGAAGAACTATCAGATATCTCAGTACGAGCTTCCCGTTGCTGAGCATGGATGGGCAGAAATTGATGCGGGCGAAGGACCGAGACGAATAGGAATTACCCGTATTCACATGGAAGAGGATGCCGGGAAACTCATTCATGATGACAAGAAACCTCTTTCTTATGTGGACCTCAACAGGACCGGTATCCCACTCATAGAAATCGTCTCAGAACCTGAAATACGAACGCCGGAAGAGGCTTCGGCCTATTTGAGAGCCCTGCACTCGATACTTGTCTATCTGAAGATTTGTGACGGCAACATGGAGGAAGGCAGTTTTAGATGCGATGCCAATGTCTCAATCAGGCATAAAGGAGAAACCCGGTTGGGCGTTAAAACAGAACTCAAGAATATGAACTCCTTCAGAAACGTTCAAAGAGGATTGTACTACGAGATAGAGAGGCAGACGGCTCTGTTGGAATCCGGAGACCGTGTGCTTCAGGAAACTAGACTTTTTGATCCATCTGAAGGAACCACGGCCTCGATGAGGAGTAAAGAACAGGCCCACGACTACCGTTATTTCCCTGATCCCGATCTGTTGCCGCTGCGCGTTGGTCCAGAATTGGTGGAAAAGATCCGCAAAGAGTTGCCGGAATTGCCTGTAGAAAAGAAGGAACGCTTTATTCGGGATTTAGGCATTCCGCCATACGATGCGGGAGTCCTCACTGCTTCTCGTGATATGGCTGAGTATTTCGAGAAAACAGTTGGCCTGTTTCAAAACCCCAAGAGCGTGAGCAACTGGATTATGACCGAGCTAATGAGAGAACTGAAGGGCGATGAGACTGGAATTACCAACTGCCCCGTTTCTCCGCATCAACTGGCCGACCTCCTTAAACTCGTAGATAACGGCACTGTCTCAGGCAAAATAGCCAAGACCGTTTTTGAGCAAATGTATGCTACTGGGAGTAATCCTATTGATATTATAAATGAAAAAGGACTCCTCCAGGTTTCTGATTCAGAAGAACTTGCAGCGATAATAGGTAAAGTCCTCGATGATAATCCAGGCGAAGTCGAGAAGTGTCTCTCGGGAAAAACCAAGCTAATCGGCTTCTTTGTTGGGCAGGTCATGAAGGCCACTAGAGGAAAGGCCAACCCGGCTGTCGTAAACCAAATCCTTTCAGACGAACTGGCCAAACGTAGCAAGAAGTAACTGCGGAATACTGGGTGTTCCTGTAATCAAGTCTTGTAAACAATGTTTTTATGGCACAGAACTATATCTTTCTCTTGGTGTTCCAACCCACGGGTAAAAACGTCATCAATCACGACATTATTAATTGCGCGTGAGACGAGTTCAATCGAAAAAGCTTGAAATCTTCTATCTCATGATGAGATAATTAAAAATTACGGTGTATTTTCTGAAAGGTTCT
>CAIXMD010000411.1 GCA_903920415.1 uncultured Desulfomonile sp. | reverse complement strand
GGATGTGTGAGTTCCAGCGTATTGGTGTACGCCATCGTTCATTGAACGTTTCAGGAAACAGAGTGGCGGCAGCAATGGTCCAATGGTTCGGGACGCCTGAAGGCCTCTTTTAAGAGCAAGCCGCTTGTTCATGCTACTGCCCTCTGTGTTCGGGCGGCCAACCGTAGTAAACTTTATAAAGGATCCTTCTGTCAAGGCTCTGGCGGCGTCGCTTACAAATCTGAAACTTTACACTTTTATGGTTTGATTTCTTTGGACCCATTCCTGTTGAAATTGCATTCTACTTCGTATTCACTATCTTTGGTACATCTGGCGGACCTTCTCTTGCTGTTGCCACTGAAACCACTGCTGACGGTCAGACATCTGTCGCATCTGTTCCTGGTTTTGCCATTGCAACCACTGCTGTCTTTCATGCATTTGCCTAGCCTGCTCCTCTTGCTGCCACTGCTGCTGGTACTGCTGCATCTGTGCCGTCACGATGCCAGGTCCTGAGGACATGGATACAGAAAGAAGAAGCAGGATTCCCAACGCCCTTATTGCCAATTTATCTGTTCGTGTTCGCATGTTTGTTCCTGTCTCAGGAGGCCTACTAATTTTTCAACTTCAGTCTCACTAGGGTTTCCTACCACGTCGTCTTTTCTTTTTAGCTTTGGCTTTGGCTTTGGCCTTCCTTTGCGGGTTTGTGTCGGTACCCCGTTTTTTGATGAACTTCACCAAAGGTATAGGGTTGCCTTCCTCTCCCAAAGGCATGAAACGCTTCTCCTCGGGAACTGCTTCAAGATCAACTATCCCCAGTACGGTGAACTGGATCGTGGCGTCTCTCCCGAAAGAAATAGCAGCGGATTCCCTGAATGGTCCAATGTCGAGGACCACGGTCGGGCACTTCGGACAGAAGTATCCCGCATCATTTCCAACTATGAGCGAATGGATGTCACTCGCTTCTCGAACAGCCATTATGAACTCATGAGATTCATTTTCGAGCTTCGAATGGCATTCGGGACAATAAGACCTGTCTCCGGCTGATTTTGCCCAAAACATCTGTCTCGGAATTGAGGGATCGAACTTATTCATGAGCCTCTTGAGCTACTTGCAAAACTCGATAAAACAGAAACGGAATGTCATACTTTACAAACCCAGATATATGTCTTGCCTAGAAGGAGTTTTTCATTCTTGATGGCCTCAATTTAGAAAAACTCATTCAAGTCCTCGTTGCCACAGTCATAACCTTCCAAAGGTGTTGACAGACAAAGTGGTTCAAGGGTCCATTCCTTAAAAAAGAATCTATTTCTCTCTCCGCTCAGAGCGTTCCAGAATCTTTTTGCTAATATCTGAAAGTTTTGAGGAAGGATTCCATACAGGCTCCTTATCGTTTTCTTCCCTAGCAAGTTTTTCAAGAAATTGGATTCCCTCCTCGCCCTCCAAAATAGGTGGTGGAGCAATTGCAAGAGCCATGTGACACCTCTTTTTAACCTCTTCTTTTATCTCTTTACAGTCAATATGATGCGTGGGTTATAGAATTGTTCCAAATAACGAAATATATTAATGCCTACCACAAAAACTAGGTCCATTCAATATTCTTATTTCTCTCTTCTAATTCCTCAATCATCAATTTCATTTTTTTCAATTCTGTTTTTGCTTTGTTTTTTAATCACTAATGAACACCTCGCAGGTGAGTGTTTGACGATTCCATATCTTTGCTCGAACCGCTGCGTCACTGCGGAGGTCGCACGGGTTGTGATTGCATACGGGACATTCGGGTTCGCCGCATGGATCCAAATGAATGAGAACTTCTGCCGTTCCACCGAACTTTTGAGCAAAAGCTCTTTCCAACTCCTTAACCTCATGGTGAGCGGTCTCTAAAGGTAGTTCCCTTGGAAGAATCAAATGGAAATCAACATATATCAGTTTACCGGACCTCCAGGCCCTGAGACGGTGAACATCAATCCAGACCTCCTTCTTGTGGAGCGAGAGAAGATCGCAAATCTCGTCCAACAATTCTGGGTCTGACTTGTCCATCAGTCCACCGAATGCCTGGCGAACAAGTTTAATGCCCCAGAAAGTTACGTTCATTCCTGCGAAACAGGCGATTATCCCGTCGAATCTAAACCATCCGGTGAAATAAACCACTGCTATACCTATTAGCACCGCGCCTGATGTAAACACATCAGTAAGTAAATGTTTACCATCCGCCTCAAGCACGAGAGATTTTGTTCGTCTCCCCACCCGCAGCAGCGCCAGACCTAATCCCAGATTCCCAAGACCGGCAACTACTAAGAAAAATAATCCTCTTTCAAGGTTAGGAAGGTCCTGGGGATACAGGATCTGTTTCAGACCTTCGAAAAAAATCCCGACGGCGGCAACAATTATGAGCGCTCCTTCAAATCCTGCGGCAAAGAATTCGATCTTTCCGTGACCGTAAGGGTGACTTTCATCAGCGGGTTTGGCCGAAACTACGATGCTACCAAGCCCGAATCCGCTGGCAACAACATTGACGATGGACTCGAGGGCATCCGAAAGAATTGCCGTTGAGCCAGTAAACCAGTAGCCAACAAACTTTAGGCCCATCAACCCGATCCCTACGAAAAAGGTGGTCAACATGACGACAAAATTGGCTCTGAAGTCTGACTGCTGACTCTGATTCAAGATGGATTCCAACTTTTCATCATCTTTCTCCAAAAACCATTATCTCCAAGGGTTTTTAACTCATAGATGATCTTCGTTTTTTGGTTGTTTACTGCTAAAGTCCCAGTCCAGCGGAGGGCCGTTGGGCGAGTCCGCTGGAGGCAATGTTCAAAGGTCACTTTACTGTACCCGGGAGAAACGCGAAAGGCTCAGCCGTTTCGAACTTGCTTGCCGCACTGCCGGAATAAGTCTTGCCACCGACCAGCGAGAGTTTCTTGACCGGCGCGCCTTCCTTCAGATCCAACTCCGCCAACGGCACCCAAAACACCGTGGGGCTGATCGCCGAATCAAAATAGTAAACCTTATCCTTGTGGTCGGAGACTGTGCGCCAGTAGGTCGACGCAATGTTAGGCTGACCCGGCGTGGTGATGCCCAACGGCACTGAAACGCCGCGAATCACGCCAAAGACGCTAGCCAAAGCCTGGGGCATATCGGAGGTCTTAGGGATAGCGTTGATGTAAAACGACGCACGGGCAAAGCGATCCGATGCGCGGCTGGTCCCGGGTAGGAAGCTCAACCCCCCGATCTCTTCCCAGTACTTGTTCAGGGCAAGTTGCTGGTCAAACACCGGTGAGTTGGTCATCACCTGATAGTTCTTGCCGTTATGGATGACCAATTTGCCGCCGATGTACTCGAAAACGGCCGAGTCCCCACTAGAATCCGAAATAGCTAGATGCCCAGTCGCCGCCCTACCGTTGGGCAGAGTCGGTGCAATCACCACAAAGGGATCATCGCGCAAGGCGGCTACGGTCTCAGTGACGGTGGCATAGTTGTCGAGCACATACTGCGCCCACGCAGAAATCGAGATTGTCGGACGCTTGCCGTCCGGCTTGCCGTAATCAGATTCGGCCAAGTAGAGAACGTTGGCAACAAGCCCCTTCTCATTCATGCCATCGACAGAACTGGCATTATAGAAAGAGCACACCACACTGCCATACTTCGACACCCACTTGATCGAGCTTGCACCAGTCGCTCCGTCGCGTTTCATGCCGCGCGGAAACGCCCAGAGGTCCGTTCCCGTGTTTTCCTCCCAGTCCATAGACCGGCCGGTTATGATCGTGCCATCCGGGCCAAGGTAGACCGCGCGGGTGCAGGCATCCGCCTGCTGCATCAGGGCAAACCCGAGACCTAAGACGATCAGTGCCCCGAATAGAGCCTTGTTTATATTTTCTCGCTTCATCATGCATTTCCCTTCTTTTTTCGACAGGTGGAATAAATAGGATCGGCATACCAGTGTTCAATTATCAAACGATACACCCAAGCACATTATCGTATATCTAAAGGAATTACACAAAATAATCGCCCAGAATCGATTACAAGCCGCTCCTCGTTTGAATTGTGGATCAAGCAGTAACTTTAATCGCTTAACCTGTTCGGCCCCCGTCATAGAACCGGTTATAATGGCCTGTTTTCCGGATAGGGTTTGTGTTACTATCCGACCCTTATCAGGGAAGTCATGAAACTGAGACCAGCCCAGAAGATCGCCCTCAACCAATAGGACTTCCAAAAAAATAGGGATGATTGGGAAATGATCTGAGTTCATCCGAAACAATGGAACGTCCAGACAACCTGACCGATGAAGAACTCGTGCTCCACGCTCAAAAAGGGTCGGAAGCACATTTCAACGCGCTGGTGGACCGCTATACCCAGATGGTTTATCGACTCGCTTATGGAATCACCGGTCGTTCCCAGGACGCAGAAGATATAGTTCAAGAAACTTTCTTGAAGGTTTTTATCCACCTCGACCGATTTTCACCATCCAAGGGAACATTCAAGTCCTGGTTGCTCACGATAGCTCGAAATCAAAGTATCAACGTTTTCAGCTTATTAAAAAGGAACGTCTTGAGGGTTTTCAATGAGGGAGACTCTGACCAGACCAGTCTCCAGTACTCTGAAAATCCACTTACTGAGCATCAGCAGGATGTCGAGAGCCTCCTCTCAGCCAAACAGGAGTTTTTTAAGGTGAAACAGGCCATCGATGAACTTCCCGAGAGGCAGAAGACCGCGCTGATGCTCAAAGCCCAGGAGAACATGAGCTACGAAGAAATCGCGGCGGTCTTGAAAACTTCGGTTTCTTCGGTAGAGTCTCTCATATTTAGAGCGAGGCGAAGACTTTTGGAAATTATAGGGAAATAAGCTCGTCCCTTCGCGCGAGCTTTGCGCTTGGTCGCTGTATAATTGTATGGAGGAAACGTTCATGGACTGCCTCGATTTTCACAAGCAAGTTTCCTTGCTGATCGACGGTGTGCTTTCAGGGACCGATAAGAAGACGCTCGATCGGCATTTGGAGGGCTGTCCGGAGTGCTCAAATGTATACCGGCTCATGGTTACATTGAACGAGCAGGTGAGATCTCTCAAAGCACCCGCAACCCAAACGGCACTTGCACAAAAGATCAAGGCCCGCATTGCATCCCGAAAGCTCCTGCGCTCATCAGATCCTGGATTCTTACCGCATTGGGCTCGTGCTCCTCTGTTTGCAACGATAATACTACTCGCTCTCGGGTTAGGGAATTTCGCGGGAAGGTCCTTGTTCGAAGTCTTCATCCTGTATCAACCGGAGAGCGTGGTGGATCTCCTGGTCCAGGAAAATAGTCAATCCTTTGGTGAGGTTGTCATGGATATTGGTCGCGGGGAGGATATGCGATGAAAAACACCCTCTTAAAAGTACTCTTCATTTTCTCCCTGGTTATTAATGCGGCTGTAGCCTTCACCATGGGCTGGCACCTTTGGGTGGAACGTCGCCCTCATGCAAGCGACAACTCGAGCGGCCCGGTAGTCGGCCCAGAAGGTTTTCGTCAAATGAGAAACATGATGGCCGGAAATGACCGCTCGAGTCTCATGCAGACCAGAAGGAGAATTCAAGAAAAGAAACTCGAAGTCCTCGACTTGATCGCGAAAAACCCCGGGGACATCAATGCTGCCGACCAGGGCATCAACGAACTGATAGCTTTGAAGGGACAGATGGAGAGGGACGCTCTGGCGCGTATCGGCAAAATCATGGCAGACCTGCCGGAAGAAAAGCGCCAGGAATTCCTCAGCTTCTTGAAAAACCGCACCTGCAGGGGACCGGGTATGGGATTTGGCCGCGGCAGGAGACCAGATATGGGCCCAACCGGATCAGGCCCGTCTCAGTTCCAGTCACCCCGGAATTAGTATCCTGTCTCCTCTTCAATCCTTGTCATCCATTTCCGCAAGTTTTTCCTCCAAGCCTTGTATTGCAATTCAGTGAGAAAACAAATTTTAAGGAGATGATCACATGAAGGTTAAGATGGTTCTGATTTCAACTTTATCCGTGATGGCATTGCTTGCTGCTGCATCTGTTTACGCAGGACAAGGAGGAATGGGCCCCGGGATGGGCAAAGGAGCCGCAATGTGGGGTGATCTTTCCAAGGAACAGCAGGCTCAGGTAGCTACGCTCAGGGTCGAGTTCATGAAGAAAATACACCCCCTGAGAACTGAAATGGGACAGAAGAGGATTGAGCTTACTGAACTCGCTTCCAAGGAAAAACCCGACGAGCAGGTCATCCAAAAAAAGAGAGAAGAAATGTGGGCGCTTCAGGATGCCATGAGAAATGAGCGACGCGCTATGACCACAAAATTTCGAGCGCTGCTTACTCCTGAACAGAGAGAAAAAATCGGCCCCATGGGCGCGGGGATGGGCTTTGGAGGAGGTGGCATGGGCTGCTGCGGCTTCGGACCTGGTGAGGGTTTTAGAGAAGGAGGCAAAGGCTGCAAGGGATGGTCTCGAGGCAACACCGACCTCTAATACGATTTCTTCATTTCTTTTCCAAAATGGCGGGCGGAGACGCCCGCCGCCCACCTGCATTTTCCTTTCACTCAAAAAAACATTCCAAAACGCTAAGCGCACTAGCAGTTCTCAAAAGTTTTTAACGATTGGCGGCAGGTTTTGAGCATCCGTCCCCTGGGAGCGCAGGCTTCCAGCCTGCACTGGGGGTTCCAGAATTTTTTGCAGGCAAGATGCCTGCGCTCCCAGGTTAACCAAAAAGACTTTTGAGAAGCATTATATGAGCCGATAGTGAATGAGCAACAAAAAAGGCCCCTCCATTTCGAAAGGGCCTTCCTACTTATAAGGCGATTATTACAGGATTTTATCTAAGGGCGGTCGTTACTCGTGCTTTCCCACCCTTCCAGGACTATTTAGTTATCTATTTCTTTTCTTTGGCCTTCTTTTCCGCCTTTGGGGCCTTTGGCGCGGCCGCTGCTTTGGGCGCACATGCTACAGGGCCACATACCGGCCCGCAAGGCAGTGCCACAAGCTTCAGTGTCTTTGCCAAGTCGTCCACTATTGACTTCTCCTGAACTACCGGTTTCTTCACGGCAGGGCACTTGGCCACGCTCAGCCATTTTCCTGAATAAGTAACACACGGTGCGCAAGGTCCGCAACCCAGGGCACACGCTCCCCTGGCTTCACCTTTGCACAGCAACGTATCGTAGCAGACGGTTTTGATGGCGGGGTACTCACAGCCCACCATACAAGCCCAGTCTTGTGCCAGTGCGGTCCCGGCCAACCCCATGCAACTAACCAGAATTACCATTACTACCAATGACTTCTTCATCCTAAACCCTCCTTAAATGAAGCATACTCCAATACAAGAGCTGTTAGACCAAATATTATGCTCACCGTAGCACGAGAGCTGAGAGCTTGTCAAGAAAAATCCCCGCCCCAGACCGCAACACTGATTAATTCCAGCGGCTTTGGAGCGCCTTGACGATTCCTCCCCCCATCTCTTTTGCAACGTGCGTCTATAATGGAATAAACCAACTTGAATCGTATTGCAAGGAAAATCTTCGGGTATGAAGCCAAATATCATGCCTGAAGAATTATTGTCTTCACCAGGGGCTTGCGTCCAAGAATTTTGTTGATGTACCGCCGCACCGCCAGCCTGATCTCGTCTTTTGACTCTTCCCACTGAATCAGGCCCTGAGGGTTGATTTCAGCAAGACGCTCTTCCAGGGAAATCTTTGCGCCTTCCAGGAGTTCCTGCTCCACTTCTTCGAACGTAACCCCCAAAGAGTGAAGCTCCGGCCCGGCCAGCAACTTGCCGGAATCTTGCGACACAGCCAAAGTGACAATCACCATACCTGTTTCCGCAAGAGACAGACGGTCCCGCAGGACATCGTGGCCGATATCACCAACTCCCTTGCCATGCACAAAGACTCTTCCCGTGTCCAGTTGATCAACAACTTGAGCCCCGTCAGTCGTGATTTCTATCAGATCCCCATTGGTAGCCACAAGGACTTGGGCTTCCGGGATGCCTTCATCCATGGCTATGTGCGCATGCCTCAAAAGGTGGCGGTACTCCCCATGAATGGGGATGAAACACTTCGGATGAACAAGTCTGATGAGGTACCGCAGCTCATCTTCACTGGCATGACCCGAGACATGGACGTCGGAGACTTTGTCGTACATGACCCGAGACCCCCGGCGGGAAAACTCGTTGATAATCTGGTTGATCGCCTTTTCGTTTCCCGGGATGAAACTAGATGACAGCACTACCAGGTCGCCGGGTTTTACTTTCAGGTATTTATGCCGATCCAGAGCCATCAGCGAAAGAGCCGACATGGGCTCTCCCTGGGAACCGGTTGAAAGGACTGCTACTTCGTGATCAGGCAGGCTCTCCATATACTTCATGTCCATCAGGATTCCATCAGGCACGTCCAGATATCCTTTTTCAGAAGCAATCCTGGTGTTGGCCACCATAGAACGACCCACTAGGACGACTTTTCGCCTGAATTCATTCGCAATGTTCAGCACTTGCTGAATCCGATGGATGTTGGATGAAAATGTCGCGATCAGAATCCTGCCACGCGCTTCTCGAAAAATGTTTTCCAACGCGGGACGGATCATGCTCTCCGAAAGAGTGGTCCCTCTGTGTTCCACGTTTGTACTGTCAGAAAATAGCGCCAATACTCCTTGGCGAGCATAGTGCGCAATTTTCTCCAGATCGCACAGACGGCCATCAATAGGGGTAGGGTCAAGCTTGAAGTCCCCGGAATGCATGATTGTCCCAACCGGAGTGGTTACGACCAGGCCCACCCCGTCTGCAACGGAATGGCACATTGCGACAAAATCTATGGTGAAAGGACCCAGTTCAATCACCTGGTCCGCAGACACCACATGCCTGGTGGTGGAATCCAGGAGCCCGAATTCTTCAAGCTTGTATTCTACGAATGCCATGGTCAGACCTGTGGCGTAGACAGGCGTGTTCACCTTCTTGAGCACATAGGGCAACGCTCCTATATGGTCTTCATGCCCATGAGTCAATACAATGCCGAGAATGTTCAGACCCTGCCGGAGAACCGTGCTCAAGTCAGGTATGACTATGTCCACTCCGGGCATGGAATCGTCCGGGAACATCAGGCCCGAATCTATGATGAAAGCATCCTTGTCAAGGATGACCACCATCATGTTCAGTCCGATCTCCCCCAACCCCCCGAGTGGAAGAATTCTCAGTTTACTGGTTTGTTCACTATTCATGGATGAACGGTTCTCGTTGACTTCCCCTCCTGGCACCGGCCGTATCACACCAAATATTTTGCCGTCAGATCTCCCACCTGCGTGGTGGTGTGTCCCATTCGTCCGGCTTCCAGACGTTTTAGATGATGTGCAATAACGTGGACAACTGATTGCTCTATGGATTTTGCCCCAAGCGTTTCACCCAGGGTTTCCAGCATCAGGGACCCCGCAAGGATGCAGGCCAAGGGATTAATTGCATCCGCCCCGGTATACTTGGGCGCCGACCCCCCTATGGGCTCGAACATGGAAACACCCTGAGGATTTATATTGGCCCCCGCGGCTATGCCCATCCCCCCCTGAATCATGGCTCCCAGATCGGTAATTATATCCCCGAACATATTGTCCGTGGCTATTACGTCGAACCATTCCGGGTTCTTTACCATCCACATGCAAATTGCATCCACATGGGCATAATCCGTTGCCACATCCGGATACTCCCTCGACAACCGGGAGAAAACCCTTCTCCAGAGATCCCAGGCGTAAGTCAACACATTCGTCTTGCCGCAGAGGGTTAGTTTCCTGTTCTTTCCCCGGGCCCTGGCCGCTTCAAATGCATACCTGAGAAGACGCTCCACTCCCTTGTGGGTGCTAATCGACTCCTGGACCGCCACTTCGTCCGGGGTGCCCTTCTTAAAAAAACCACCGGCCCCCACATAGAAACCTTCAGTGTTTTCTCTGACTACCAGAAAATCAATATGTTCCGGGCCCTTGTCCTTCAGAGGAGTCTCTACACCCGGATAGAGTTTCACTGGCCTGAGATTTACATACTGGTCCAATTCGAAGCGAAGTTTCAACAAGATTCCCTGTTCAAGGATCCCGGCAGCAACACCAGGGTGCCCAATAGCTCCCAGGT
>CAIXMD010000410.1 GCA_903920415.1 uncultured Desulfomonile sp. | reverse complement strand
TATTTCTCCAGGGCACCCGAACGGGCTAGCTCAGACGAAAGGTTCAATCCGGTTTGGCCGCCCAGGTTGGGCAACAGAGCGTCAGGTCGCTCTTGCTCGATTATTTCCACCATTGTTTCCAGGTTGAGTGGCTCAATGTAGGTGAAATCAGCCATCCCTGGATCGGTCATGATGGTCGCGGGATTGGAATTTACGAGGACGATCTGGTAACCAAGCTTCCGGAGGGCTTTGCATGCCTGGGTTCCCGAGTAATCGAATTCGCAGGCCTGACCTATGATGATGGGGCCTGAGCCTATTATCATTACTTTCTTTATGTCTTCTCGCGGCGGCATGGAATCCTCCCATTTAGAATAGCTAAGTTAATTGTCACTGATTAAGTATTATTGAATATCAGGCGACAAACATAACAGACTGGCGAGATACGGCCAACTGAAATACTTAAACGAAGGTCATATTTAGAGACGTGGACAGGGAAAATAATTCTGGCCCCACTGGCCATAAGCGAAAGAATAAAGGGTGGTTCACAGAGACTTACGGATGCCTATCATACCGGGATGGCTTCAAGGCACACCTACGTCTTCCCGAACCGACCTGAACTTTCCCGCCGAAAGGTCATTTCTTGTCTTGAAGAAGTGGAACCTCAGGCTACAAACGCAGAAAATCACTTTTTTCAGGATTTCGGCTGCTCGGTCCTGCCTTTTGTCCATCCAAGGGTAAATAGATTTTAAAAGTAGTCCCTTTACCTACGTCGCTTTGTACGTCGATTCTGCCGCCGTGCTCCCGGATGAAGCCGTAGGATATGCTTAATCCTAGTCCGACCCCTTTCACCTTTTTCTTTGTAGTAAAGAACGCTTCAAAGATTCTTTCCCTGATTTCAGGCGGTATGCCGACTCCACTGTCCTGGATGGTCACAGCGACTCCGTTGTCATCCGGTCTGAAACTGTTGGCTACCCGGAGATCTCCTCCCGAGGGCATGGCCGTGTTGGCATTAATAATCATGTTGATAAAAACTTGCTTTAACTGACTTCCAATGGCCATTATATTGGGCAGGTCCTCGGCCAGGTCGGTGTTTACGCGGATGTTGAGATTTTTGAATTGTTTTTCATAGAATAGAAGAGTTTCTTCCAAAAGCTTATTAACGTCTGTGGGCTTCTTCTCTTCATTGTCGGGTTTAAAGAACTTCAACATCTTGATCAAGAGTCCAGATGTGCGCTGACACTCATTGTAAGCCAGGTCGAGATACTTCCTCCTTTCGTTGCTTTCAGGAATAGCGTCCTTAAGCAGTTCCAGGCAGTTCATGATACCGTATATTGGGTTGTTAAGCTCGTGAGCGAGTTGTGAGGCCATTCTCCCCATGGCTGACTCGGTCTGTATCAGCAGAGCACGTATGCGCTTTGTTTCCGTAACGTCCCTCATGAGACCCTGATAGTTTATGATTTCGCCCGCACTGTTCTTGCTGGCATAGCCACTCATTGAAATGTCATGAATACTACCGTCCTTAAGGCGTATCTGCAGCTCGTAGTCTCTGACTGAGCCATCCTCGGTGACCTTTTTCCTGAAGTCCATGATATCGTCATCGCTTGCAAAGAGGTCCTTGTAGTAGTCCATGCCCATGAACTCTTCCCGGGTGTAGCCAACAATGTCGCACAGGGCCTTGTTGCAATCCAGAACTCTTCCTTCCTCGTCCGAGATGAATACTCCGTCTAAGATGTTATCGAACAGTTCCCGATACTTGATCTCTATCGTCTGAAGCTGGTCTTCCATCAGCCTCTGGTGCGTACTGTCAACCACGAACCCTTGGTATCCCCCGATTTCCCCATTGCGGTCCTTCCAGACTTGCGCCGACAGTGCCACGTGGAGAAGAGAACCGTCCTTTTTCCTAAAGACGGCCTCGTAATTACTGACTTGTCCTTGAGTTTCTATTACAGTCTGAAAGCGCTCCCGATGCTGAGGTTCCATCCATAGATCCCAGAACAGATCCAGAGTCAAGACCTCCTCCGTGACCTGGTAACCCAACATGTTAACTAGAGCGTCATTGCAATCTACAAATCCACCTTCACGCGTTGAGATGAAGAATCCATCTCTCGCTTCTGCAAAGAACTCCTCATAACTCCGCTCGATCGTTAGCAAGCGGTCCTCGATGTCCTCCATGCTCATTTCAATGACGGACAACAAACTACGACGGGACATTTTTTCCTCCCTGACACCAGGAGTCATTTCGTTAATATATCCCCGCTAGGTCAAGGATTCGGGGAACGGATTCCTCTTTGCCTATGGCCATGATGTGGACCCCGTCGGCCAGCCGTTCTTCTTTAATAGTCCGAATCGTCCTGGCGGCGATGTTGATCCCGGTTTCCAAAGCCTTGCCCTTGGGGGCTCCGGCCAATTCATCAATGAGCGGCTTGGGGACGAATATACCGGGAACGTTCTTGTTCATAAATTTAGCCATGCCCGCGCTGACGAGCACGACAATACCGGCCAGAATCTTGACCTTGAACTTTCTCGCATAATCCATGAAATTCCTGAAATTGTTCAAATCGTAGATAGCCTGGGTCTGGATGAACTCGGCGCCGGCCTCTATTTTCTTTTCAAACTTGACAAGTTGAGGTTCCAAGGGATGCGCCTCGGGTGTTACGATGGCCCCTTTGCAGAAACGCGGCGTCCCATCGAGCGGGTTACCGGCAAGATCCTTGCCGTCTGAAAGGGTCTGAATCATATCCAGCAACTGAACCGAATCAAGATCGAAGACACCCTTGGCATCCTTGTGATCTCCCACAACCACTGCGTCGCCGGTGAGACACAGTACATTGGTGATCCCGCGACTGTATGCGAAGAAAAGATCAGCCTGGAGCGCCAGCCGGTTGCGGTCTCGACAAGTCATCTGGAGAATAGGCTCGCCTCCAATTTCTTTGACCAGCAGTGCTCCGCCGAGTGATGGATACCTCAGGACAGAACTCTGGTTGTCGGTAACGTTGATGCCGTCAACTCGATCCTTGAGCAGTTCTATGTGGTGTTTCATAGGTTCCAGGTTGACACCTTTAGGAGGGCCTATCTCTGCTGTAACAACGAACTTCCCGGAGTCTAGGGCTTCTTTGAATCGACTCATCCGCCACCTCTTTCCCAGCGATGGGCTTCAGTTAGATCGTCATGTTGGAACAGTCTGTTGGAGCTTCGCACGATACATCCTTGGTGCTACTGTGCAGCGGCTTCTTCGCGAGAGTGAGTAAGATCGAGGATCCCTGGTCTGAGCACCGCGTTGTGGCTCTTTGGGGGATGATATTGACGCATGCGATCAAGTCTGCCCTGGCTCTGAAGCCTATTGTAAATGAGGGTCCAGGCGCATTCTCTTCCGTTGCCAACCTCGCACATGCCGTTGTCGGTACCACCACAGGGCCCGTTGAGAAGTCCCTTGTGACAGGCAGTAACCGGACAGATCCCTCCAGTGTATGCCAGAACGCATTCTCCACATTGCATGCAGATCTCTGAATAATGGCCGGCCGGGCCTTCTTTGCCCATAAAAAGGGTGTCAAGAGCGGGTGCTACAGGTTTCTTCAGTTGTGTGGCTGCGGTTTGCACACCAAAAGCGCAAGACATGACGAGAACGATGTCTGCTGCACGTAGCCGATCTCTGAAAACGAATCGCATTTCGCTGGTAACTTCGTCACAACCCGTAGGAGGGACAGCGACCCCTGTCACGATCTTCCCTGCTACGGTGAGCTTTTCTGCCATAGCTGCGACCTCATCAACCCCACCAGTGTGACAGAGAGTGGCACATGTGCCGCAACCCACGATGAAGACCCTGGTATCCGAAGATATATCCTCTAAAATCTGCTCGAATGGTTTCTGTCGCGTGATAGTTTTCATGGCCGGCACCTTTTTGAAGAAACTCTCTTGGAACTCCGAATTATCTTCGTTTAGAGTCCCTGCTGGGGACGATAGACCATAGCCCCGCACTTTATTGAGGGACACACTGACGATTTATGTTAGTACCACAATTATATTGCCAATAGCACTGTCCGGCACTAAGAAACGTAAAACCTCCAGAACCCGGCACTTTCTGTCAGGCCTATCGGTAAACACAGTAATACCCGCGAAACAGTCTCACCTACCAATCTTCCACGTGCATATCCCTGATACGTTCCAAGTCACACCGGAGACATCGAGACGCCTCCATTCGGGCTTCTTCTTCCCCGAGCCCTTTCTCGAATTCATCAAATCCGGTGATCCTCTCCTCGGGACGCACACGGGGCATGTCGACCCTGGGTCTTATTCGATCCAGCCTTTCCGGATCAGAGGGCGGCTCAGGGCGGAGGAAATATTGTTCGTCTCTTATGATCAAGGGTTCCTTGAGTCCTCGGAAATAGCGATCAATACTCAGGGCTGCTCGTTGTCCGGCTGCTATGGCGAATATGGCCATGGATGGGCCGGTGGCGAAATCCCCTCCTGCGAAAATCCATGGAATATTAGTCTGGAGCGTATCCGGGTTTACTTTGAGAGCGCCCCACGCGACACGTTCCAACTGGAAATCAGGAGGCAGGAAGCTGAGATCAGGCACTTGTCCCACTGCTGGAATTACCATGTCGGCTTCAAGGAAAAACTCACTCCCCTCGATTGGCACAGGTGTCCTACGGCCTGATTCGTCAGGCTCTCCCAGCTTCATTCGGATGAACCTTACGCCTTTGATCTTGCCGTTGCTCGATTCAATCCTCGTAGGAGAGACCAGAAACAGGAATTCCACGCCTTCTTCTTCGGCCTCACGAAACTCGATTGAGGAGACAGGCATCTCTTCTCTGGAACGTCGATACAGTACAGTTACGTGGAACGCTCCTTTGCGAAGAGCGCTTCGAGCAGCATCGATGGCGGTGTTTCCTCCTCCGATGATCAGGATCCGGTTTCCGATTTGTACAAACTCCCCGGTCTTGACGCCTCTGAGTAGGTGAAGTCCGTGCACGAGACCTTCGACGTTCCTATCTTCACCTGGAATGCCTAATTCCTGGCTTCTATGTGCGCCGGCCGCGATGAAAATCGCGTCATAACCCTCGGCCTTGAGGTCATCCACGGTATGGTATTCGTTAATTGGGCTGTCGTAAAGTATCTCCACTCCTTTAGCCTCAATGTAACCGATCTCGTTCTCAAGAACGTCCTTGGGCAACCGGAACTCCGGAACGCCTACCGCGAGCATACCCCCACCTGAAGGAAGGGCCTCGAACACCGTGGTTTTGTATCCCATCCCGGCGAGAAAATACCCGCAACTAAGACCGGCCGGCCCGGCTCCTACCACGGCCACTTGTTGGGTTTTGGTTATGGGGAACGGTTCCGTCGGCTCTTCTAGATTTTCGTAAGCCCAATCAGCGGCAAAACGTTTCAAATAACGTATAGACAAAGGCTGGTCTATTTCACCGCGACGGCACTTGCTTTCGCACGGGTGGTGACATATTCGTCCGCAGACTCCGGGGAAGGGATTATGTTCCCGAATCACGTCCAAGGCTTTAGAAAAATCCCCCTGGGCGATAAACGCCACGTAAGCGGGAACGTCTATACCTGCAGGGCAAGCGTGCTGGCATGGTGAAAGTACAAGAGCGTCGCAGACACCCGCAGGACATCTCTTGGCTAGTATATGCGCTTCGTACTCATGCCGGAAATGACGAAGAGTCGAGAGCACCGGATTCGAGCAAGTCTGTCCCAAGCCGCAAAGGCTGGTGCTCTTCACCTGGAGAGCGATCCGTTGCAACCGATCGAGGTCAGCCATTGTGCCCTGACCACTCGTGATGCGAGTCAGGATGTTCAGCATCTGTCGTGTGCCGATACGGCAAGGAGAACACTGGCCGCAAGATTCATCGGCGGTGAACGAAACAAAGTAGCGAGCCACCTCCACCATGCAGGTGTTCTCGTCCATGACCACCATGCCGCCAGAACCCATGATGGCCCCAACTTCCAGAAGGGAATCGTAGTCGATGGGCAAGTCGAGAAATTTCTCCGGAATGCATCCTCCTGAAGGACCCCCCATCTGAACAGCCTTAAATTTCCTATCCTTGGGTACTCCTCCGCCGATATCGAACACGACGTCTCGGATGGTTACCCCCATCGGAACTTCGACCAGCCCGGTGTTGTTCACTTTGCCGGTGAGGGAGAAGATCTTCGTGCCCTTGGAATTGTTGGTCCCTACGGAAGCGTAGGCATCGGGTCCCAAGGAAATGATGCGGGTTACATTGGCAAAAGTTTCAACGTTGTTGATCACGGTGGGGCACCCGAAAAGACCGCTTTGAACAGGGAATGGGGGCCTGGGACGGGGCATCCCTCTCCGCCCTTCTATCGATGCAATAAGAGCGGTTTCCTCTCCACAAACAAAGGCACCAGCGCCCTGGTGGAGCCGAATGTCGAAATTGAACCCGCTCCCCAGGATATTCTCGCCCAACAGCCCGAGTTCCTTCGCTTGGCGAATGGCGAGTGCCAAACGTTCTATGGCAAGTGGATACTCCGCGCGGCAATAGATGTACCCTTCTCCCGCTCCGATGGCATAGGCGCCAATTATCATTCCCTCTATAACGGGGTGAGGGTTTCCTTCCAGGATGGCCCGGTCCATGAATGCTCCCGGGTCCCCTTCATCCGCGTTGCAGATGATGAACTTGCGCGCGCCTTCGGATGACCGTGCGAATCGCCATTTGGTTCCAGTCGGAAAACCTCCGCCTCCACGTCCTCTCAATCCGGCCCGTTCGATTGTTTCTATAACCCGTGTGGGCTGCAAAGATAGTATTTCTTCAAGCCCTGTGTAGCCCCCAAAAGCTATGCTGTCCTCGATTGAAGTGGGATCTACCACTCCGTTGAGGGCAAGCACCTGCCTTTTTTGCTTAGCATAGAAGGGCACCTCCGATTCGTAGACGAAGCGCCTCTCACTGCCTGGCGCCGTAAGCAGCAACCTTCCAAGTATGTTGCTCTTCATAACGGTCTCGGAAACCACTTCAGAGACATCTGCCGCAGTTACTCTTTGATAGAAAATACCCTGGGGTCTTATGGTAACCAGCGGCCCACGTTCGCAAAACCCTTGACATCCTACCCTCTTCACGAGCACTTTTCCGGTCAATCCCTGTTCTCGAAGTTCCGTTTCGAAACGAGAGATAACTTCTTCCGCTCCCCAGGCCCTACAGCCTGTGGCTCCGCACACGGCTATTTCGACCACGGAAGGATCTCGCTTACGCCGGACTGTCAGGCGTAACCTCTCAAGGTCAGAAGCGGAATGCAGACAATCCATAACATCACCGTATCATGGGAGGTTCTTGAGGACGGCCTCAATTCTCCCGGAATTCAGCTTGCCATAATAGGTCTTGTTGACAACCATGACGGGGCTCAAGGCACACGCTCCTAAACAAGCAACGGTCTCCAGAGTGAAACGCATGTCTGACGAGGT
>CAIXMD010000409.1 GCA_903920415.1 uncultured Desulfomonile sp. | reverse complement strand
GTCGTAGAACCAGAACATGCTCTCTTCGTATTTCTTTCGTTCCGGGTTGTCGGTGCTGAACTGGTAATGGTACGGATACAATCGTTCCCAACCTTCGGTTCCTGGAATGATTTCCGCCTCATGGGGACTGGGGAACTTTACCTCGGCCATCTTTCCCTCCTGTCTAGTTTTGCCTTTGCCTACTGGGGCCGCCGCACCGGACAACGGCTGCGCGTGAAACACCGTAAAAAGTTAAGCGAGGACCGGAGCACCGATTGCTCGTCCGTCCTGGATTTCCAGTTTCCACCTGATACCGAAACCTGCTGAGTTATCTAAATACCGGATGATCGTGGGGCGGAATACATACAAGGCCACCCTGGTCATTTTTTCAGCAATTTTTCTGGAGAACACCACCGAATTGCCAATAAAATCTCTCACAAATGGATAGCGTTTTACATATGTCGCAGTCGCCTTGGCTTGTGCCATCACAGTGGTCAAGGCTTCAACCTTACCTTCCATCTGTAGCCCCTTGATCTCTTTCCACCCTTTATAATCCCCGTGAATTGAGGCAGCTGCCCGGGGGTTTTGCGAAAAAAACATGCTATGACGTGATTTTGATGAAGAAAAGAATATTAAATCAAATCCTTGCCTTGCGTAATAAACAGCAGCCACCCAGGGTTCATCATTCGAGCAGCAGGCGAGAGTCATTGTGGTGAAACTGTCCATGAATAGGATCACCGTTCTTTCCAATTCTTCTCGTGTCATCCTCCAGCCCAGCGATCAAAAAGCTGATGGGGGACTCCCAGTTGGTCAAGCGCCTTTCCTATGGTCTGGTCGACGATATCCTCTATGGTTCGCGGCTTGTGGTAAAATGACGGGACTGGGGGTAGAATCACCCCGCCCATTTCCGTGACCGCGGTCATTTGACGAAGATGTCCTAGATGAAGCGGGGTTTCCCGGACGATTAGAATGAGTTTTCGCCGCTCCTTAAGGGTTACATCGGCCGCTCGGACAAGCAAATTATCATTTATGGAATTGGCGATCATGGACAGGCTCTTCATCGAACATGGAGCTACGATCATTCCTTCCGTCTTAAAGGAACCGCTCGATACGCACGCGGCAAGATCGTCAGGAGAGTGGTTTACTGAGGCCAGACCTTCCAGTATCTCAGGCTTTATGGAAGTTTCGTACTCCATGGTCACCCTGGCAGCGCGTGAAAGGATGAGGTGGGTCTGAATATCGTTAACTTGACCGAGAACCTCCAGCAAGCGAACTCCGTAAATCGTCCCGCTGGCACCACTTATCCCTACTACAATCCTTTTCAACCGATGACCTTCCAATTTTCAGCACATTTTCTTGTGTTGCAACTTGAGAATTGGTTCAGGAGCTAAAAAGTGAACAAGTAACTCACGCTGAGCCATACTCCCTCGACAGGAATGGATTAGTCGCGAATAAACGGCTCTTTCTTTCTACCTTCCCCGATGGGAGAGGGTCTGGTAAATGAAGGTAAATTACGTACCGTTTTCGGCGATCTCATCAAGAAACTGCATGTTCGACAAAGCCTTCATCTTCGGCCGGATGTGTCGGCATCAGAGACGATCGTCAAAAAGGTCTTTTATTGTTAGAAGCTTTTCCGCAAGTCGTCTGAATTAGATAAAAATTATCGATAACATCTCCGGACAAGTCAAGTCATAAAAAGTTATACTTAAATAAGGTTGACTTATATTATAATGTCGCTATCGGTTTTTTTCGGCGAGATGTACGTGAACCTAAAACACTTGGAAACATTTCATCACTTTTGTCGCTACACCAGCATGACCCAGGTTGCCGAGTACCTGCACGTGACACAGCCGGCAATTTCCCAGCAACTCCGCGGTTTCGAAGAGGAGTGCGGGGTCAAGCTATTCTACCGGGATGCTAATCGGTACAAGTTAACCGAGGTAGGTGAATCCCTGTTCC
>CAIXMD010000408.1 GCA_903920415.1 uncultured Desulfomonile sp. | reverse complement strand
TGGCATACACAGAGCTTCTCCGTTGGTCTCCAAAAGCGTAGAACAGGCCCATTACTCCCCAAGAGGAGGCAAGATTCTTGATGCTTTCACGCCGAGACACGATAGGATTTTTGCTATTAGCGCTGGCGGTGGCAGCAGGGCTGACACTCAGAGTCGCAGGGACTTTAGAAAAGAGAACCATCGAACACGATGAAGCCCTCTCGTATCTGACTGCCGCCGGACATATAGGCACGTTCAGGTCTACCCGGATAGAAGGGGGGGAGCAGGTTCCCGCCGGTAGGTGGGTCCGCGCGTCTGCTTGGAAACAATTTCTTCAGGTGGACAACACATTTTGTTTCAAGCAGATTGGTAAGGACACGGCCGACCATTCCAACCATCCGCCGTTATATTTCTGGTTATTGCACATATGGATGCGAGGGTTCGGAACAAATCTATGGACAGGCCTTTCATTAAACTTTGTAATTTTTCTTTTCACTACATTTGTCCTTTTTAAATTTGCCCATTACCTCTTAGAGGACATTTTTGAAGCATCTTTCGTAGTTCTCTTATGGGCCTTGAGTCCCGCAACCATTGTTACTTCACTGATGGCAAGGATGTATGACTTGCTCACTTTACTGACAGTGCTGTTTGCATGGCTGACAAGCAGTTATGTTTACGATCAATGGAAGCCCGAAAGATTAAATTTGCTTTTCCTGGCAATTGTTACTTGTGCAGGGGCACTCACTCACTATCAGTTTCTGATCATTGTCCTGCCGGCGGGGGTCTTGCTGGCAGTTTTTAAGCTGGCACGAGGGAATCTGAAACAACTCTTTCTGTTTATGTCCTCAATTATCCTTGGATGCCTGGTTGCCTTCATTGTACACCCAAATTTTTACCATTCGTTCCATCTTAACAGAGAATATATAACACCCTTTGATGTTCAGGAGCTGCCATTAAGGATACTGGTTACGGCAGCGGGTTTCGGATGCTTCTTTACCGCAATTCTGCAGCGGATAACCGATGGTGGTCTGCTATTGGATCCAACCCACTCTACACCTCTGACTTTTCGAGGGACATTGAGTGTGCTTTCGTACAATGATCTCATCATTGTGCTCGTGGTAGTCTTGATCTTGCTATCAATCGGCTGGTCTACTTGTTTCCGGTTGAGGGCAGGCGGAGGCCTGGCACGTTTCAGACCGCTATGGGACAGTCCCGCAGGAGGAGCATTGTGGTTTGGATTTTGTCTGGCCGGTGCAATTATTATTCAATATCTTTCTTTTCTCCTGGTAAAGGAGGCCCTCAGAGAAAGGTATTTGAGCATTGTCTGGCCGTTCGTTGCCCTGGGGCTGGTATTTGTTGTTCGTCACACAGGCCGGAAGGTCCTGTTTACAACGCTTTTGATAGCTTTGTTTTTGCTCCTGAGTGTGAATGAGATCCTTCATTTTCGTTCGGTAAACACCAGATTGGGAGATGCTCAATCAATATTTGAAAAATCCTTAACACTTGTGATAGACACATTTCAAGAGGGGAAGCTCTTACCGGTGTTGTGGAACATTCCCGATGACAAAATGGTCTTCATAGCATCTCAGAAGTATTTGCTGGAGAACAGTGGGCAGTGGCTGGGCAGACTCCGGGACCAAAGCATCATAGTGAGTGTTCTCAGTTACGGCGCGACTTTAGGAGACCAGGAGCGAATTGTCGGAATGGCTGCCACGAGGTGCCGAGTATCCGCCCTTAATGTGGCAATATGGAGGTGGACCTCATTGTTCCAGGTCGACTCCTGTGACAAGAGCGATGGTCACCAATAAAACTCTCAGCTTACAGTCGTGCTTATTTCGGACAGAAATTTCAGCAATGAGTATAGAGATCTCAAGGTGTACCGCAAGTAAGTCTTTCCAAGATTACTTGTACGCATAGTATTTAATGCAGTCTTTTTTTGTCAAGCGAGTCGGTATTCTGATTTATTCTGATTGTCTTGAATAGTGAGTCCGATTATTATCTCCATTGTGGTCAAGACCATTACATAAACAACTTTTTCACGTTTTATCACTTTCTTGGTTCCCACACATTCGCCCCATAGAGGAGGGAGAAATTTCCTCATGGAACTCACCAAGAGACTATGGATTCATTCTGCCAGTTTCACCTACCGCCTGGACGAACCGGAAAAACTTTTTGAAACCATTTGGGCTCCAAGGCCTGGATGGGGATATATCCTCAGAAGGGACCTATGGATAGAGTCGAGCCGCTCACAGGAAGAACTCGTTTCAAACGGCCATGTCCTAAGGGAGAATCTCGATCACGAGTCCGTCAAAGTCTGCATTTCTTGCGGAATGTACATCTGCTCCGTTCCGGGAAGCCTCTTGAACAAACATCTTGCTAAATGTGCAGGAGGCAGTGAAGGCAGGCGAAAAATTGAAGAATTTGTCCTCGACGAGCACCGTATGAAGCGTTTTGAGGCTCTGATGAAAGCCCAAAAATTGCGGGAACAGAAAGAAGAGGAGGCCGCAGAGAAAAGGGATAAATTCGAACGGATCAAAGATGAGGTCCTCGCCCGTCAACAGGCCAAGGATCGGAAGAAGAGGCTCAAACAGGAAACGAAGGATCAAATCAAAGAGTATTAAGATTGAAGCGTACGTATCGATTCCCTACTCGTTGGTTAGAATGTCCCTATCAAAAAAATGGGGACGCAAAACGTCCCCTTAAATTAGGAGGAATTGGGGTTTTTTGGTTAAAGAGTGGATCCCACTTCATCCACCCTTAGCAATCGAGGACTTTTTTGAACATTGATGTTCAAGAAGTCCCCGGTTGGGTTCGTAGATATGAACGGCTCTGGTCGAAGAGAGTCCTACCAGAAGTCGCCGAAAGTTGTCATGGTTGTGCCGAAGGTGCTTGCAAGCGGACCGAAGGGGCCGTCGGGAACGCTCAGCATTCCGGAACAGAGCCTGAAAGGTATCTCCAGCAGGGTTGCACACAGTGCCATACATCCGGGCCCAACCGGACGATGAGGACGGCACCCCATCATTGGAGGGCCGCATTGCGCCTGCCGTACCGGGTACATTGGTGGAGGGCTGTATGCAAGGGGAGGCATTGTGGCCGCGGAAGCTACGGGCTTGCACTTTGTGATTCTTGTCGGCATAGGCGGAGGACAAGGCGCAGGGGCGCACATGGGAGGGGGATAGCACCGGGGAGCGCACATCACAGGGGCGCAAGGAGTCGGCATGCACCTTCTTCTGGGAAACACAGGTGGAGGCGTATCCAGTATCGCCCCAGCGACTGCTGATGGGCACCCTATCACGGTTCCGCAAATCTTTGAGCACAGAGAGAGGATGCCGCTGCAAAACCCGAAAGGACGAGGCCCACAACCCGCGGGGGCGCAGACTGGGGGAGCGCACTGATACGCTGGGGGGGGAGCGACTTCCGGGGCGCCACCTGCGGCGGCTGGTGAATCCATTAGATTGGAAATACCAAATATAACACAGAAAAGAACGATCAAGACTCTTAGCACCATACCTCATCCTCCTTTTGTCAGATCCTTCAAATTATACTTGAGGGCGTATACTCAAGCGAAGGATACTGAATTTAGGCCCTTGTGGGGCTTCACTGAAACGTGGCTTTAACATGAGGTCATATGGCTGTCAAGTAAAAATAATTGATTATCTTGAGTTATAACTAAAAATTGTACTTATTTTAATTTGCAATACTCAACTAGTTACATTATTGGTATTTTTAGGTGTTGAATTCACCACGTATTTGTTTTTTTCTTCTTTGTACCCGACATCATAAGGTGACTGCAACCGGTAAATTGTGTTAAGAGTCGGGGGGAATGAATGGAGCCTGAAAGGACCTGAGAGCCCATGAAAAAGTTTTTGATTTGTTTAGTCTTTTTCGGAACCATTTTCCCGCTCCAGGCGCTGTGCCAGGAAGACGCGGTGGATTCTTACAATCTTGGCGTCGAGGCATTGAGGCAAGATCGCCTGGACGACGCGGTGGATCTTTTCACCCGGTCACTTCAGATGGATCCGCGTGACCACCTCGCCTACAACAACCGGGGAGTTGCTTTTAAGCGTAAGGAGCTTTTCACAAGGGCTTTGGAAGATTATGATCGCGCTCTGGAAATCAAGCCGGATTATTCGTTTGCCCTCGCCAACCGGGGGATTGCCCGTTACAAGAGTGGAGACCTAGATGGGAGTTTGAAAGATCTGAGTGCCGCTTTGAAATACGGTAAACGAGACAGTGTGATATACACTACGCTGGGTTTGGTGCGCAGCGAAAAAGGGGATCTGGAACAGTCTATCCGAGACCTCCGACAGGCCATCTCGCTAAACAAAAAAAATGTAACAGCGTTTCAAACACTTGCCTCTGTTTATGAAAAGCGCGGGGATTACGAAAAGGCACTTGAATCGTATGTGATGGTCATTGAACTGGCGCGTAACAGAGGTGATGTCGGTAATATCGAGAAAAAGATAGAAAACCTAAGAACACTGCGGGCCCAGGAGCTTCACCGGGAGGGTCTTGAAAGTTATCGTCTCGGCAAGGAGAAACACGCCATTGAACTTTGGACTCGCGCACTAAAAGTCGACCCAAACATGATCCAGGCCTTGAGGGACAGGGGACTAACTCATCATAAGAGTGGACAGTATAGAAAGGCTATCGAAGATTTTACCTCTGCCATGGAAAGGGATCCTCAAAATCCAGAGATTTTCCGAGTCAGAGGTGACGCGTTTTATAAGTTGAAGGAGTCCCAACAGGCCTTGGCGGATTACAACAGGTGCCTGGAAATCAATCCTCAGGATGCGGTAGGTTACAATAATCGGGGCCTTGTTTATCATGAGCAGAACGATTTTACCCGAGCTTTGGCGGACTACTCGAAAGCCGTCTCATTGGATCCTACAAACCCCACCTTTTTTGAAAACCGGGCCCTCATATACTCATCCAAGGGGCTTAACAAAGAGGCCATTGGAGACTATGAAAATGCTCTGAAACTTACAACGGACGAAAAACTTCGGGCCGCCATTTCCGAAAAGGTGTCGTTGGCCAACCCAAGGGGAGGCGAGCCAAGCGGCAATTCCTTGTCACCGCTCCCGGAACAGAGCACTAAGGGTTCAGACTCCTCGGACAAACCTGATGAGGAGTGAACGACACGCCCCAGTCCAAAAAAGGGCGTCGCCATGACTCTTTGTTTTATGATATCAAGCATACTCCGGCCTTGACAGGAAGACTTTTTTGAATTTCCAGGAAGCTGTGAAGCTTTTCAAAAGGCATCTCGAGACGGAGAAGGTTCGTTCTAGAGAGACTGTACGAGCCTATGAGGCTGATCTTCGAGACTTTTTCAACTATCTGGAATCTTCGGGTAAATCAAGAGAACTCAAAAATGTAAATCGAGTTGACCAATTCCACATTCGCGCATTCATTGCAAGCCGATTCGGCCGGCTCAAGAAGACCTCGGTAGGCCGTAAACTGGCTTCGATAAGAACATTTTTCAGGTTTCTCGTGCGAGAGGGAGCTGTCTCGATCAACCCGGCTGCCGGTATCAGAGCGCCGAAACGTGAGCATCCCCTACCCAGGGCGCTGAGTGTGGATGAGGTTGACCGCTTTTTCTCACGCAATCCGGAAACCGCAAAACGTGATGTGGCCATATTTGAGCTTCTCTATTCATCAGGTCTCCGGGTAGGAGAGCTTACATCCCTCAAGCTCCATGATATTGACCTTCACAACGGTTGGGTTCGGGTGATGGGAAAAGGAAACAAAGAACGATACGTACCGGTAGGAGCCAAGGCCTTGGAAGCCATGCACAATTACCTGGTACTGCGAAAGTTCATCGAGACAAAAACTCTTCCAATCTTGAATGGTGGAGCGCTTTTTCTGAATTCTCGCGGGGGGCCGTTGTCTTCACGAAGCATAGGGCGTATACTCAAATCATGTCTGGACAAGGCAGGGTTGACTCGTGACGCTTCGCCTCATGCTTTTCGGCATTCTTTCGCTACTCACATGCTTCAAGGAGGTGCGGATCTCCGTTCGATCCAGGAAATGCTGGGCCATTCGAGCCTTTCGACCACTCAGCGTTATACCAGGGTAGACCTCAAAAGCCTCATGGAGGTTTACGACAAGGCCCACCCGAGGAGTGGAACGGGAAAGGGCGATGAGAGGTGACGTTCGAGTTCACTAGAAAACGCTCCCAATTCCATGGCTGCCGGTTCCCTTATGACGCAGGAAGACATAATGATTAAGTATAAAATCCGTTCCACGACTGTGCTTTGTGTCCGCCGAGGAAATAATGTGGTCATTGCCGGAGACGGACAGGTGTCTCTTGGGGATACGGTGGTCAAGCACTCTTCCCGAAAAGTACGTCGTCTTGGAAAAGACAAAAATGTGCTTGCCGGATTCGCCGGATCCACGGCTGACGCCTTGACTCTGTTGGAGAAATTCGAGCAGATGCTGGACAAGTATTCCAATAACCTGACCCGTGCAGCAGTGGAACTGGCCAAGGAGTGGCGAACCGACCGTATGCTGAGAAGGTTGGAGGCACTACTTATAGTTGCGAATTCGGATAAGACTCTCCTGATTTCGGGAACCGGGGACGTGGTTGAGCCCGATGATGGAATTATCGCTATAGGCTCCGGAGGGAATTACGCGCTCGCAGCAGCACGAGCTTTGTTGCGTCACACGCAGATGGATGCCGCCGAGGTTGCACGAGTTTCTATGTCCATCGCAGGTGAAATTTGCGTATACACCAATGAAAACATCGTCGTGGAAGAACTCGGCAACTCACATCCCTGATTTGGGCGCCTATTGGATGGATCTTTCTTTCCTTGGCTTCAACTTACGAGTTTAAATGGGGATAGATAACGTACTCTGAAAAATCTCGCAGAAAAAGATGGGACTATTAAGCCATTATGGAAACTTTTACACCTCGGAGAACAGTTGGTGAACTCGACAAATACATTGTCGGACAACATGGAGCCAAAAGAATGGTGGCGATTGCTCTTCGCAATCGGTGGCGCAGGAGGCAGGTACCGGAAGATTTGCGCGATGAGATAGCTCCCAAGAATATCATTATGATAGGTCCGACCGGGGTTGGTAAAACGGAAATTGCTCGCCGATTGGCCAAGCTGGCCCAGTCACCATTCTTGAAAGTTGAAGCCTCAAAATTCACTGAGGTCGGCTATGTAGGCCGAGATGTGGAATCTATGATCAGGGATCTCATGGAGATAGGAATTACAATGGTCCGGGAAGAAGAGTATGGGATCTTGCGATCCAAAGCAGAGGAACTTGCCGAAGATCGTCTGCTTGACATCCTTCTCCCCGTGCGTTCGACCCGGAAACCACGCCGGAATCAAGTGGTTGTGCAACAACATGATAATAACGTTGAGATTGAAGTTGCTCAGCGTACGCGTGAAAAATTTAAGAAAATGCTCCGAAACGGACGACTGAATGACCGCGATGTGGAGATCGAGACCCAGGTGAGCGCCATCCCTGTAGTGGAAGTTTTCTCTCCAGCTGGCATGGAAGAAATGGATATCAACCTTAAGGATATGTTCTCCAATATTTTTCCTGGGAAAACAAAGCGACGTCGAGTGAAGGTGCCTGAAGCTTTGGAAATATTGCTACAAGAGGAGCTGAGTAAGCTCATAGACACGGATAAAGTAACAAAAATGGCCAAGGAGAGGGTTGAACAGACAGGAATAGTTTTCATCGACGAATTGGACAAGATAGCCGGGTCCCGCTCTTCCCAGCATGGGCCTGATGTGTCTCGTGAGGGTGTGCAGAGAGATCTGCTGCCCATTATAGAGGGAAGCACGGTCAATACCAAACACGGCGCCATAAAAACCGACCACATACTTTTTGTTGCCGCGGGAGCATTCCACGTTTCCAAGCCATCAGACCTGATCCCTGAAATTCAAGGCCGTTTCCCGCTCAGGGCCGAACTATCGCCTCTCACTAAGGATGATTTCGTGCGCATTCTCACCGAGCCCAGAAATGCATTGGTTATTCAATATCAAGAACTGCTGAAGACCGAAGGAGTGACCCTGGAATTTCAGGATGACGCTATTGTAGAGATTGCATCCCTGGCCGAGGAGGTTAACGAACGTGCCGAGAACATCGGCGCCCGGCGTCTCCATACCATAATGGAAAAACTCCTGGAGGACATCTCCTTTGACGCCCCCGATATGGATGGAGTAACAGTAAGAATAACTCCGGAAATGGTAAGAGAAAGGCTTCGTGAAATTGTAAAGAGTGATGACCTGAGCCGGTACATTCTCTAGCTATAATTCATACGCCGACCGTGTGATCCTGTTCCGTCGATACACAGAGTGATCGAACGGGAGCAGGTGATTCCGGAAGGGCA
>CAIXMD010000407.1 GCA_903920415.1 uncultured Desulfomonile sp. | reverse complement strand
GTAAGCTTCTTCAGCAATAGCGATATTAAAATAAAACTGAAATCATGGGAAGCACTTTTTGGAACGATAACAAGACAAGGTAGTCTTAGCAACAAGAAACATCGTTCAAGCCAGGGGCTTCGCCGAGCTTTTCCTTGGAATTGTCGAGAAATCGATATATTTTAGAAGACTGGGAGTCACTATAGGAACGAGGGCAAATATCTTAGCTTTTGACAGAACATAGGAGGTAGTCGCTTGATTGACTTTCACACACATACTCTCTTCAGTGACGGGTTGCTGGTTCCAAGCGAGTTGGTTCGAAGAGCTTTTTGTATTGGCTACCGAGCTATAGGTCTAACTGATCACGTAGACGGTTCCAGTCTGGATTTCGTACTGCCAAGGATATTGAAAGTTGCCGCTGAGTTGAATCGTTTTCAGCAGGTCTTTGTTATTCCAGGGGTCGAGATCACCCATGCGCCGCCGGATCAAATTCCTGAACTCGTGGCCGAGGCTAGAAAGTTGGGGGCTGTGCTGGTGGTAGTTCATGGAGAGTCTCCGGTCGAGCCGGTAGCCCCCGGTACCAACCGTGCCGCGATAGATTCGGGCGTGGACATTCTAGCCCATCCTGGATTTATCACCATTGATGAGGCCCGCTTGGCTCAAAAGAATGGGGTCTGTCTAGAAATTACCGCTCGAGCAGGCCACAGTCTCACCAACGGACATGTTGCGCGAATTGCCGACGGAGCTGGAGCCAAACTGGTAATCGATACGGATACCCACTCACCTGAAAATCTCATCAGTCGTGAAGGGGCTGTCAGAGTCTTGGTCGGTGCAGGGATGACCGAAAACAGGGCTGAGGAAGTCCTGGGAAATAACGAGAGTCTTCTTAAGATCTTTAGGCAGCGCTTATCCTAACCGCTGAAAGAGCACTTTTTCACGGTGTTGATTCTTGCCGACCAAAGATAATTTTGATAAGGTCGTCATATCCGAGGAACATACTATTAATCTTTCCACCTCTGACATAATAGTGCTGTAGGAGATTCTAAATGAAGAGGTCCCGGACGGGTAAGGCCGTCTTGTTTATTTTTCTTGTTGTTATAGTCTTCATTGCTGCCTCGATAGGCATTTCCTTAATGTGGGAAAAGGACGGGGAAACCTTCTCCTGGAGCGATCTGCTGGAGCATTCCAACAGAATTGGTGTAATTAATTTGGAAGGAACGATCACTTCTGCGGACGATTTACTCAAGGAGTTGAGGAAGTTTCAACGCAGGTCATCAGTAAAGGCCATCGTCATCCGAATAAATTCACCCGGCGGCTCCGTGGCTCCCGCTCAGGAAATCTATCGTGAAATATCCAAGATAAAGAAGAAAAAGCCCGTTGTGGCTTCTATGGAGACTGTGGGAACATCGGCTGCCTATTACATTGCCAGCAACACCGACAGAATTGTGTGTTCTGCGGGCACCATAACAGGAAGCATCGGGGTCATTATGATGCTGCCGGACCTCCAGAAAGTAATCGACAAGGTCGGCGTCAACATCAAAGTGATCAAAGCAGGGAAATATAAGGATATCGGATCGGTTGTGCGCCCGTTAACCGAGGAAGAACAGACTATACTGGAGACATTTGCTGCGGAAATCCACGAACAGTTCATTATGGATGTGGCAAAAGCACGTAAAGGAAAGATAGACGAGGAAAAACTGCGTGCCATTGCCGACGGCAGATTTTTTACCGGTGAGAAAGCGAAGGAAATGGGTTTGGTGGATACGATCGGCAATTTCTACGATGCTGTTAAAATCGCCAGTGAACTAGGTGGCATAAAGGTTGAACCTGAACTTGTCTATCCCAAAAAAAGATGGGACAACTACCTTGATATCTTCATGGAATCTGCTTCGGAGGCATTCTGTAAGGTTGCAGACCGTTTTGGCTTAATACGGTTGACTCCTACGATTCGTTGATTGAGTTTCTGGTTTCATCGATGTAAGAACAGTTTTATTGAATAACTAAGAGACAATTTTTCAAAATCTGAAACTTTTTTGAATGGAGACAGACGGATGGTCAGCACAGAATCCTTAACTTTTGACGATGTGATCCTTTGCCCGCGTTATTCTGAGGTGCTTCCTTCCGAGGTCGATGTAAGCACATGGTTGACTCGTGACATCCTTCTGAATATTCCCCTGGTAAGCGCTGCCATGGATACGGTAACTGAGTCCGAGATGGCTATCAGCCTTGCACGACAGGGCGGGATAGGAATTATTCACCGCAATCTAACAATCAAGCAGCAAGCCAGGGAAGTGGATCGAGTCAAGCGTTCTGAATCAGGGAAAATCGTTGATCCCATCACAATTTCCCCTGACCAAAAGATCAGTGATGCCCTTAACATTATGAAAAAATATCACATATCAGGTGTACCGGTTACGGTAAATGGTTACCTGACCGGTATTCTTACAAATCGTGACCTACGTTTCGTAGAGGACCTCGATCTGAAGGTTCAGGAGGTCATGACACGAGAAAACCTCATTACAGTTGATGAAAAAATCGGAATCGAAGAATCAAAGGCTCTTCTCCACAAACACCGCATTGAGAAACTCCTCGTTGTGGACGCTGAAAACCGTCTAAAAGGTTTGATTACCATCAAGGATATACAGAAGGCTATCACCTATCCTAATTCTTCGAAAGATAGTTTGGGACGCCTACGGGTCGGAGCCGGCGTGGGTGTCGGACCGGATCGTGAGGAGAGAGTCGAAGCCCTTTTAAAAAGAGGCGTAGATGTAATCGTTGTTGATACTTCTCACGGCCATTCGAAGAATGTTATAGACACTATTCGTGATTTAAAACGTAATTTTGGCAAGTTATCCATAATCGGCGGGAATGTGGCCACGGCTGACGCGGTTGAGGACCTGGTGAAAGCAGGCGTTGATGGGGTAAAGGTAGGGGTTGGCCCTGGGTCCATCTGCACGACCAGGATTATCGCCGGCGTCGGTGTTCCTCAGATATCAGCGATCATGGAGTGTGCTGCAAAGGCAGAGCAGTTAGGAGTACCCATCGTAGCAGACGGGGGTATCAAGTATTCCGGTGACATAACCAAGGCCATTGCCGCAGGAGCACATACCGTAATGATCGGCGGTCTCTTGGCCGGAACTGACGAAAGCCCGGGTGAAATGGTTCTTTATCAGGGCCGCTCTTATAAGTCCTATCGCGGTATGGGATCGCTGGAGGCAATGAGGGAAGGGTCTCGCGATCGTTACGGACAGCATGAGGGAGTGCCGGAGAACAAATTGGTCCCGGAAGGAATAGTAGGGATGGTCCCTGCCAAGGGGGCGGTTGCCAATTCAGTTAGTCAGCTCATGGGGGGACTCAAAGCTGGTATGGGTTATTTGGGAGCCCGCAATCTTGCGGAAGTGAGGGCAAAAGCTAATTTTGTGAAGATAACGGCCGCGGGTCTTAAGGAATCGCACGTCCACGATGTGGTAATAACCAAGGAGGCCCCTAATTATCGTCCGGAATCTTGAGAGGTCGGCAGGGAATAACCAATGATCAATGCACTGATTTTTGGCGCCACGGGGTACACCGGCATTGAGCTGATCCGCATTCTTTCATCGCACCCGGAGGTCAACATAGTGGGGGGAAGTTCAAGGGATTGGGCTGGCAAAACTGCCGGCGAAGTCTTCCCCTTTATCTTCGGAAACAATGATTTTTCGCTTTCCAGTCTGACGGAGCTGATCGAAAAACCTCATGCCGATGTAGCCTTCCTGGCTTTACCTCACGGTGAGGCGGCTGCAGTTATCAGGCCGCTTCTCGCGGCCGGACTAAAAGTCGTTGATCTTTCTGCTGACAGCCGGCTTAGAGATGCCGACACTTACAGGGAGTGGTACGGCCCTCACAAGGACCCTGACATTTTAGAGAAGGCTGTCTATGGCTTGCCTGAAATCCATCGCAAGGCTATTAGGAGTGCGGAGCTGGTTGCAAATCCAGGATGCTACCCAACAACCGTCATTCTTGGTACTGCGCCCCTTGTGAGATGCGATTCAGTGAGTACCGACTGCCCTATTGTAGATGCTAAATCCGGAATATCCGGGGCTGGAAGAGGGGCCAAAATTGTCACGAGCTTCTGCGAGGCAGGTGAAGGTTTTAAACCTTACGGTGTTACGATGCATAGGCATATCCCTGAGATGGAACAAGAACTTTCAGGTTTGGCCGGTCGGACAATAAAAGTCCGATTTACACCCCACCTAATACCTGTCATCCGAGGCATGGTGAGCACTATTTACCTGCCATTGAAACAGGGGATGACGAGAGAATCACTCCGAGAAATTTATGTGGAATATTATCGTTCAGAGCCATTTGTGAGAGTTCTACCGTTAGGGATTTTCCCGGATACTTCACGGTTGCGCGGATCAAATCAGTGCCACATTTCGGTTGAACTGGATGAGCGCACCGGATGGGTAGTCGTAATGGTAGGTATTGACAACCTCGTCAAAGGAGCGTCCGGCAACGCAGTCCAAAATATGAATCTTATGATGGGCCTCCACGAGACTGTCGGTTTGGACCAACTCCCGTTATTTCCTTGAGGATACGAGAACTCCCAAGATGTTTTCCCATGTCTTCTCGGCAAGCGTACCTTCCGCTCACTGAACGCATACCACTTTTCCTTTCCTTAAACCACAAGTTCCTGCCAGCCCTTGACAAGAGGGCCAAGCGTGTGTCAGGACACTTCTAATTTAAAGCCAATTGAACGGAAGGAACTACCAGGATGTCCTCACTTAAAAAGGAAGTTGGCGTGGACCTGGGCCTAACAAATGAAGAGAAACAGGAACTCCATCATATAGCCCGCCTCGCGATTGAGACCAAGACCCAAGGTAAAAGTTTGC
>CAIXMD010000406.1 GCA_903920415.1 uncultured Desulfomonile sp. | reverse complement strand
GGCAAGACTCCAATCGAGGTCTTGGAAGCCCCTGGTTTCGTCGTAAACCGTATCTTGGTACCAATGCTCAATGAAGCAATTTTTGTTCTGCAAGAGGGCTTGGCAAGCGCTGAAGAGATCGACGAAGGAATGAAATTAGGCGCAAACCATCCCATGGGTCCTTTGGCCTTGGCGGATCTGGTGGGCTTGGACACTCTACTTAGTGTCCAACTACATCTTTACGAAGAATTCGGGGATCCCAAATACCGCCCCCCTGTTCTTCTTCGGAAGATGGTACGTGCAGGACATCTCGGCCGGAAGTCCGGTAAGGGATTTTACGACTATAGTTAATGATTCGACATTTAACTGTCGGTATTCTGTGAGGGATCGATGGCTTAACTACCACACCCAGGATGCCGCAATGCTGATCCGATTTCCAAGTGGAGGGAAAAATGGAAGAAATTGAAAGATTTGGCCTGACGGAAGAAGAGCAGATGCTTCAGGATATGGTCCGGCGCCTGACCAAAGAGAAGGTAGCACCGGGCGCAGAAGAGAGAGACAAGAAAGAGGAATACCCCTATGACATGCTGGAACTCATGAAGGAAAATGGGCTCATGGGTATAGACTTCCCGGCGGAGTATGATGGTATGGCAGCGGGAATGATAGCCCATTGCATTGTAGTGGAAGAACTCGCCAAAGCCGATGCATCTGTTGCCTTGATCCCGTCCTGCCAAGAGTTGGGGACCCTTCCGATAATTCTGGGAGGGAATCACGAACAAAAGGACAAATATCTCAGGCCCCTTTCTACGGGTGAAAAGGTTGCCGCTTTCGGTCTGACTGAAGCTAAAGGGGGCTCGGACGTTGCAGATTTGAAAACCAGAGCGGTACGCAAAGGTGACAAATACATTATCAATGGATCAAAGATGTGGATAACAAACGGAGGAGTTGCCGACATCTACTCAGTGTATGCGGTAACCAATCCGGACGTTCCCCCCTACAAGGGCGCAGGTGTTTTCATCCTAGAAAAAGGTATGCCGGGTTTCACGGTCGGCAAGAAGGAAAGCAAACTGGGAATTAAATGTTCCGACACGCGAGAACTCATATTTGAGGACGTGGAGGTACCCGTGGAAAACCTGTTGGCTGGAGAGGGTCAGGGGTTCCATATCATGATGAAGACCCTCGACTTCAGCAGGCCATCCGTCGCGGCTCAAGCACTGGGGATAGCCGCCGGAGCATTCGAATATGCAACTCAATATGCCAAGGAGCGGGTTACTTTTGGTAAACCAATAATCAAGCATCAAGCCATCGCTTTCAAGCTGGCCGACATGGCCATGAGAATAACCGCGGCACGGCAACTCCTCTGGAAGACGTGCTCGCTTTTGGACAAAGTTGTCAAAGATCTCTCACGCGTCCCGCCGGAAACACTTCGACATTCTTCAATGTCCAAAGCCTATTGTTCAGATGTGGCTATGTGGACGACGGTCGAAGCGGTACAGATCTTGGGTGGATACGGATATAGCTCAGAATACCCTGTGGAGCGAATGATGAGGGATGCTAAGATTACTCAAATTTATGAGG
>CAIXMD010000405.1 GCA_903920415.1 uncultured Desulfomonile sp. | reverse complement strand
ATTCTAAGCGATCTCAGAGGGGAGATGCTCTTCCCGCTCTTGTTGCAACGTCTCAACATTTTCACTGATCCTCAGAGGCCCATGACCACAGAACAAGGCATATACCCGATTAACAATCCCACCGAAGATTCCCCCGTGCTTATCACGAGCAATTTTTCGTTGACTTATTTCATCGTATCCGGGGAAATCGAGTCGAGCCGCGTCCCGTCCTGGCTATTGGTCCTCAACACTGATGGACTATCGGTTCTGACAGCGTGGGCAGCGGGAAAATTCGTCGGCGATCTCATCGGTCCCTTTGTAAAAAAATGCGGGATCGAGGAAAAAAGCAAGATGAAGAGGTTAGTCATTCCAGGAGCTGCCGCTATTATCAGTGGTGATCTCGAAGAAGAGCTTCCGGAGTGGAAAATATCTATTGGACCAAGAGAAGGGGCCCATATTCCAGCTTACCTCCGCCAAAATTTCGTTTAATAGCGGCGTTGTCAGCCTGTTGAGCCTGGATCGGGGAAGAGGTTAGAGCTTCTTCCCCCACCGACCCCAATCCCGAAAAGGTTGCGAAAGATGGAACATTACCCTTTGATTCGAGGCGCGACTGTGGTAATCGTTTTGTTCATTTAGTTGTATAATCTACGCATCACCGGGATTGATATCAGGAGGTTTTGCCGATGATCAAATTCGTGGCTGAAAACATCAACATTATGTCGAAGTATACAGGCACCGCCATGCGGGAAAAGGACCCTAAACCCATTCAGGAATGGGCAGAGAAGCTTACCCAAAAAGGGGCGGATGTTCTGGATCTCAACCTGGGACCGGCTCGCAAAGGCGGCCCTGAAATGATGCAATGGCTCGTTAAGACGGTTCAGGAAGTTACTGATCTACCTCTATTCCTGGACACCACCAACAACGAAGCAGTGGAAGCTGGATTACAGGTTTACAAGGAAAAAGACGGACCGGCCGTTATAAACTCCATAATGGCCACTCCTGAGCGTATGGCCTTACAGATGCCTCTTGTGAATAAATTCGGCTGCAATATGGTCGGTCTAATGTGGGGTCCTCAGGGTATTCCAAGAGATGAAAATGAACGCTCGGTTCTTCTGGACAGCATGATGACCAAAGCTGCCGAAGAAGGGATTCCTCTCGAGAAGATCTGGTTTGACCCGATAGTTGTTCCAGTGTCCTCCCAGCAGCGTGAGCTTCAAGGATGCACTACTTTTATGCAGTGGCTGCCAGATATCGCTCCAGGGTGCCAGTCTACGTGCGGCCTATCAAATGTCTCAAACGGTTCGCCTGACGAGCTACGAGACATTCTCAACCAAGTTTATCTGTGCATGCTTAAGAAGTGTGGGATCACTTCTGCCATCATGGACGGATTTGACGAAGTAATAGTAAAGATTGCACATGACCAGTCCATGGAACTTGAGAATCTTGTGGGACGAATTTTGGACGGCGAAGAAGTTGACACATCCGGATTCGGGAAAAAGGAGACCGATTACGTTAAGACGGCAAGACTCCTTCTCGGTCATTCCCTGTACTCTCACTCCTGGCTGGAGGTATAATATCTGAAAGTTGATGGTTTTCAACATCTGTCGAGATAACCACGACATTATTGCTGACCACGCGTGTCAACTTGGGGGGGCTTCTGAATCGTGTATTCAGGAGTCTCTTCAAGTTCCCCCCTGCTCAACTCCTCAGGCAAAATTCTTTCAAATCTTAAACAGAAAGGAAGGTCAAGGATGCTCTTCAGTGCGGTGTCCAAAGACTCGGAAAGGTGAAGGTCCATCAAGAATCTCGGCCCATCTTGCCCCCCTGATTCAGAAAACGCCTCCGCAAAAAAGATTTCGACTGAAAACCTCGTTGGATTATGTGGCTCAATTGCCCATGAGGTGAATTCTGCGTCCACTTCACCTTGTATCTTCCAATTCAATTCCACCGATTCTCCAGAATATCGATCTTCAGTTCTGAGGGCAGACTCCGTTTCTGTGGAATTTTGTGTTGGTGTCGAAGAGCAGAATACCAGGGCTGACCGAAACATACGAATACTCAGCAATCTTTCCGCCCATACAGCGAAATAAGTTCCGGATAGTATGAGTCCCAGGAAAAAGGATATTTTAACGACGTATTCCAAACCGTTTAACGCCAGAAATTGTCCAACCCCTTCGGAAATAGTGGCCGGATGCTGAAAGCGAATCAGTCCCCAGAAACCAATTGTTAAAGAGAGCACCATTATGGGTAAACAAGCGTAACCTGCCCGTCCTGGGATGGAGTGAACAACCCGAGGAAAGCTTTCGATAAGAGTTCCCTTGGCCCTCCCACCAACTTGCTCGAGACGGATCGGTCTCATGGCTGGGAAACCCGGGGGATTTAGCAGGCCGCAGGCTTCTTCGAAAAGAGCTAGAAAAAGGAGCGGATGGCCCGTGCCACGAACTTGTATCGTTCGTGAACTGCGGAGGTAATGGAGTTCCCTAAGGGGGATGAGACTACACGCCATCACTATGTAGGCAAAAATCACAAGAACCAGAAGATAATACAGCAACCCTGCTGACGGGACTGAAAGGTTAATCTGCAATTGAAAATAGTTTTTTATCAAACTTGGGATCAAATCGAGAAAATAGACTATTATGGTTATCAATATACCTAATAGTGCGATCTTCGTTACACCACGCACAAGGTCACAAAACATCTCATGAGTTACTGGACTCATGAACCGCAACTGAGGCCTTATCCTTGCCAAGACGCGTGCAAGAAGCGAGAAATTTCTCCAGTACGCAGGACGGGCCGATCTGAGAATTTCAACAGCTAATTCAGGTTGCTCAAAATCTCTCGGAATGATTTGATTCCGGAAACTGCGGAATGTATCAATGAGCCCCGAAAATATCCAGGCACAGCCCATGAGGACAGCGCAAGCCGAAGCTATTAGATTTATAAGAGTATTCAAAATCAATGGAAAGGAATTCAGGATCACTTGGGAAACGTCCCCGGGAAGTGCCAAAGGAAAGATAGGCTGGAATTGATGCCACAATTCTCTTAGTCTCAGTATTCCATTTCCAGCTATGATGGTTCCAGACAGCACAAAGGCTAATGCGGCGAGCAACTGCCCGTCTACCCAGAATGGAACCTTTTGTCTCATTCGCTTCGGACTGTCCATTGTTTCCCTCATGCTCACTCGGCCGAATCAAAGTCAAGAGAAAAAGGTAAAAGTTGCTATAGAGACCACTCTATGCTAATATCACCACATTCTTAACAACCATATACCCGGACTGTCCGGAGATATGTTTCATCTAGAGGCGTAACGATATTCTATACGTATGTGTGGAAAGGATCAGTCCATGAACTTGGGACGGATGATCATGGTTTTCGTTGCCGGCTTCTTCCTAAGTTTGTTTCTTCCGCCGATCTACGCTCTTGAGGAAAAAACCTCTTCTAAACAACCTGGAGGGGAAATCGATTCCCAGCTTCTCGGCATCTGGGAAATTACTCAGACCAAGGAACCCGGAAAACCCTACAGAGATGGATACAAAGGGCGACCCTTTGTCAGCAAGGGGGTCAATGCCTTCACGCTCATTCTCGAATATCGAAAAGACGGGACTTTCCATAGAGTCAGTAGAATAGGTGAAAATGAGACTGTGCAAGACGGGACATGGAAAATATTCGGCCACGAACTTCGCCATCGGCGGTCAGGCGCCATGGAGGAAGAGGTCATGTACGTGAGATTTGACAACCCTGACCAATATACTTCCCTCGAGGTGTTTGAAACAACCTCGGATCCTGGACTCTTCGCACAATTCAAACGGCGCAAGTAGTTGCTACCGGCTCAAGTGGCAGCAACCGAATCTCCATTTGAGGATTGATTTACAACAGATGTTCCGCACCGCCCGCTCTATACCACAACTCGACCCAAGACCTCATACCAGATCCATCTATTATGAAAACTCTCCTGAACAATACAATCTATTCAGAAAAAATCACCAAGTTTCTGTCCACTGAATTTGAAATCCTACAAGAGTGGTGGAGCAATATGGCGAAATCGTATGACTATGATCTGATTGTGATAGGCGCGGGCATCGCAGGCATGGTGTCCGCAGTAACGGCCAATGGTCTGGGCAAACGTGTGGCGGTCGTTGAGAAAAGGAAAGTGGGCGGGAACTGCACCAATTTCACGTGTGTTCCCAGCAAGACGCTCATTCGGTTGAGCCATGCGAACTGTGAGATTTCCCGGCTTGTCTCTCTTGGCCTGCTGTCGGATGAAGCGACAACTATGGATAGCCGGAACGTGATGGCTCACATAAGGTCCGTCGTGAAGAGGGCCTATGAGAAGGACGTTCCTGAAACGTTCGAGCACATTGGAATTACTATGCTTTTCGGGTCTGCGGCGTTCGTCGATCGACACCACATCGAGGTGAACGGTCGAACCATCTCGGCATCGAATTTCATCATTGCTGTCGGCACCCGTCCCCTCATCCCGCCTATTTCTGGGATCAGCGACATCGATTACCTGACGAACGAGACGCTCTACGAACTGGACGACCTCCCCAAATCGCTCATTATCCTCGGTGGAGGAGTCGATGGTCTCGAGTATGGATCAGCCTTCGGGCGACTCGGCGTACAAACCACCATTGTTGAAATGGGATCACGAATTCTCCCTGGAGCAGACCGTGAGTTGGTCAATCACTTGCTGAGGGCACTGCAAGCCGACGGAATCCGTCTGATGCCCGGAACTAAGGCGACACGATTGAGGAACCACCAAGGGAAGGTTGTTCTGGCCTTTGAGCACGAAGCTGGGAATTCTGGTGAGATCGAAGCCGATCGGGTGCTCATAGCACTGGGGAGGAAGCCGGATCTGGATGTGCTCGCCCTTGACAAGGCGGGCGTTACTTCTACTCCCAGAGGCGTTATCACTGACAAGACCCTCCGAACATCCGCTCCCAACATCTACGCGTGCGGAGACATCGTCGGTCCTGATCAGTTGGCATCCATGGCAGAGTATCAGGGAATCGTCGCGGCCACGAACGCCATTCTTCCCGTAAAACAGAAGGTCGATTACCGTAACAGCGTGTATGTGATATTCACTGAGCCTCCTCTGGCCTTCATTGGACTCACTGAAGCCCAAGCACACGCAAAATATGGATACCGGCTCAAAGTGTACCGGTTTGACTACGCAAACATGCGCCGTGCATTGATAGATGGCACCACAACAGGACTGGCTAAGTTCCTCTGCGATGGCCGAGGACGGCTCATTGGTGCCCACATCCTGGGTGAGGCTGCGGCGGAAGTCATTCACGAGGCTCAAGTGATCAAGGCTTTGAAAAAGCCGCTGCAAAAGCTAAATCTGGTGACTCATGCATACCCGACCTACGCTCAGGCGCTTGTCGGCCGAGCGAGCCAGTTGGCTTTTCTCGACAATATGAGGGGAGACTTTTTTGTCAATACAGCGCTCCGCATCTTACCGGGATTTGAAAACAGGCTGAATCTTGCAAGAGATCGTCTGGCCGAAACTCATCCGGCGCAGTCAGAAAACAAGACCGCACGGATCAATGTGGTCATCGAGGCAGAGGCAAAGTCCCATACAGAAATCCAGATGAACGCGGTTTACATGGATGGCGGTACATGCGTCATTGATCTACCTGAGGAGCTTATGGACCACGATGAGCGGCCCATCGTGGCTGCATATGCCTGGAACGGCTCCAAAGATCCCAGACACCTTATTCTCAACTGTGCTCATGTTCGGAATATGAACGGCTTGGGGGCAAGTATGCTGGTAAAGCTTTCAGCGCGTGCCAAGACGAAGAGACAGACCCTATCAGCGTTTGGAGTCAGCCACGAACTTAGGCAAATTTTCAAGGTTACCGAGCTTGATCAGGCAATCCAGGTCCACGAGAGTGTAACTGATGCGCTCTCGGCTGCTGGCGTTTCAGCAATGCAATCGTCCCTCCAGGCCTCGAGGGAAATTGACTTATCCATGAATTTGACAAGCTGGGCCAAACCTGTTTCCGAGTTGTTTGTGCCTACCATGCCGAAAGAAGCGAGAAATCTCAACGTCAATGGCCTTCGTGCGGTTGGCCCGGTCAATGGGTTCGGTCGGCTGTGTCAGAAGGTTTTCCATCTTCACATCTGTGATCCCATCATATCACCTGAAGAAGGGATTGCAGCTCTCAAGGAGAACTTCCCCAGCTTCCAGCCATCTTTCAACCGCTTCTACCCTTCTCCTGGAGGCATCCAGGCGGGAGAGATCGTCCTCATCGATTCTTCCACGCCTGGGGGGCCTGTCTCCACCGGCGTCATGATCCTCTATGCGGACGAGCGTTCGTTCACGTTCAATACCCCGCAGGGGCATCCGGAATGCGGTTT
>CAIXMD010000404.1 GCA_903920415.1 uncultured Desulfomonile sp. | reverse complement strand
GGTGGACAGGGCTGAGGTCCGGAGTGGCTTGGATTGGATCAATGATGTGATAGGTGATGCAGTTCCTCCTGAAGATAGAGAGGCAATTTGGCTTGCTTCGCAAGCCTTAGCGGACGAAGGAGGGGCCTTTACGTCGAGCGCGAACGAAACCCTCGTGATGGAATTGGTTCAGTCCTCATTTCCTCAGGGAACCGTCCTCATCTTTACAGCACTTGCCGTAGACAAGAGAAAAAAGGTGTTCAAGGTGCTCGAGCAGCGAGGAAACGTAGTTGAGTGTTCAGTTCGAGAGGAAAAGTATGGCTCAGGTTTGGACAGGTCTTTTTTCGACAGTCGAGTCCGGGACACTCTGGCCCTTGCAGGAAAGAAGATTTCGCAGGAAGCTCTCGACAGAATGTATGCGGTTTCGGGAAAGGAACTCAGAAAGCTCCACAGTGAATTGGACAAGTTGGTCGCTTACCTTGGGGATCGGCAGCAGGCGGGCGCGCAGGACGTGGAATTGCTTTTCACCGACTCACACCAAGGGGCATTTTTCGATTTGACCAATGCCATTCGGACTGCCGACTTGGCCAAATGCCTCCCTGCTCTTCACTACAATCTGAGAATTGTAGCTCATCCGCTCCAAACCCTCGCGGCCATTGCAACCGAGTTTCGTAGATTAATAGTGGCTCGAGAACTCCTTTTTACTGCTTTCCGGTCATCGTGGAAGCGAGGCATGTCTTATGATGGATTTAGTTCAGCACTCAAGAAAGTGCGTGAGAATACCCCGAAATCTGATAAAAATGCAAAATTCGATCTCCTGTCCATGAAGGACTACCCTCTCTATCTCTATCTTAGAGATGCGCAGAAATTCACTATGGAAAAGCTGGTCAGCATCATGGAGGAAGTACTGGAGGCTGATATTATGATGAAATCTTCCAGTCTAGGCTATTATTCTCCTCAAACAATTCTTGAAAACCTTATTCTTACGATTTGCAGCCCACGTGGTAACGAGAGGCTCAACCGATCAAAGGATCAGCGTTGACAAACATCGTAGTTCCTTTTAGTATTCAACACTAATCTAACTACTATTACGATCAATCCTTCTTTCAACAACCAAGAGGCTGCCATGAACTTCAAGATCGGCATAGACGTAGGAGGGACTTTTACCGATTTCCTATTAACCGGTTCCGACGGACAGTCGCGTACCTACAAGGTACTTTCAACTCCGAAGGATCCGTCAAATGCGACCATGCAAGGTATTTCGGAGATGGCACAGGATGAGGCCATATCCTTGAAGGATTTCCTGGCTTCAGTGGATGTGATAGTGCACGGCACAACGGTGACCACCAACGCTGTCTTGACCTATAGCGGGGCAAGAACAGGATTGGTGACTACCAAAGGAGTCCGAGACGCTCTCGAGATGAGGCGTGGAATTAGGGAAGAGCAGTACAATAACCGCTATACAAATGTAGTTCCGCTTGTTCCCCGCAATATGCGACGCCCTATCTCAGGGCGACTTGACTATGCAGGTAAAGAGGTCATACCACTTGAGGAACATGAAATAAGGGCCGAAGCCCAATTTTTTGTCAAAGAAGGCGTGGAAGCAGTTGCAATCTGCTTCATGAATTCCTTTGCAAATCGCGATCACGAAGAGCGGGCTGCCCGGATCGTGCGCGAAATGATGCCCGATGCATACCTATCGGTTTCCACTGAAGTTCTTCCTTCAATACGTTTTTACGACCGGGTTTCTACAACAGTTCTGAATGCGTACGTAGGTCCCATTCTTAGGAAGTACTTGGCTAGTCTGGTCAAGAAACTGGACGATGCCGGTTTTCCGAACATCCTCTTGATAATGCAGTCTAACGGGGGTGTGATTTCACCAAAGTTCGCGATGGACCACGCTGCCGTTACCTTGCTCTCCGGACCAGCAGGAGGGCCGGTAGCCGGTATAGTATATGCCGGTATCCAGGATTACCGCGATTGTATCACGATGGATATGGGCGGCACTTCTTTTGACTGCGCTTTGATTAAAGATGCGGTTCCTTTCACAACATCAGTCGGAGAGATCAATCGGTTGAGGTTAGCTCTCCCCATGCTGAACGTAGTTACAATCGGGGCGGGTGGAGGTTCGATAGGGTGGATAGATGAGGGAGGCCTGTTGAGGATGGGCCCCCAGAGTGCTTCCTCGGATCCCGGCCCTGCATGTTACGGGCTGGGTGGCCAGGAACCCACGTGCACTGATGCGGACCTTGTCCTGGGGTACCTGGACCCTGATTTTTTCGCGGGAGGGCGCATGCCTCTCCATCGGAATCTCGCGGAGAAGGCTATTGAGGAAAAGATCGCAAAGCGAATGGGTTACGACCTTTTTGAGGCTGCCGCTGGAATGTATCACGTGATCAATGTAAACATGGCGGCGGCTGTAAGGGAAGTGGCGGTGAAGCACGGTCAAGACCCGAGAGATTTCCCTTTGGTAGTAGCAGGCGGAGCAGGCCCGAATCACTCTTGCATGATCGCCCTGGAACTAGAAAACCCTGTACTTATAGTCCCGAGAGAGTCGTCAATTTTCTGTGCAGCGGGAATGCTGATGTCTGATCTGAAACACAACTTTGTGCGTACTTACGCTGTCAATCTCAATGATGCGGATCCACAAATTTTTGGCCGTTTATTCGACGAGATGAAGCGTGAAGGCAAACAACTCCTCATATCCGAGGGCATGCGAGAGTCCGATGTGGAATACCGTTACTCTCTGGATCTACGGTACGTCAAACAGTACCACGAGGTTGAGGTGGAAGTGACTGCC
>CAIXMD010000403.1 GCA_903920415.1 uncultured Desulfomonile sp. | reverse complement strand
GCCATAGAAATGACGAGCGCTTACGAACTTTCCGAATACACCAGGGAAGACCTGATTTACGATAAAGAGAGGCTGTTGGAACCTCCGCAGCCGAGGTATGAGTCTCAGAAAAAGGCTGGTTGAGTAAACTTCGATTCTGCCGGCCTTTGGAGTTTCGAATATGGAAACAGTTCTTTTCTACATACTGGGCACCATAACCCTTGCATCGGCCTTTTGTGTGGTCTTTCTTCAAAGACCGATCCATAATGTCCTGTTTATGATCATTACCATGATTGGCATCGCGGGTCTTTTCATTCTGCTGCATGCGGAATTTATCGCCATGGTACAGTTGATAGTATATGCAGGCGCAGTAATGGTTTTGTTCCTATTTGTCATTATGCTATTAAATTTGGACCAGTTGCGCCTTTCCCACGACTCGCGTGCCGCACGCCGCTGGGTTGGTGTGGTAGCAGCAGTGGGGCTGTTGGTACTGGTGGCTCCAATTTTCCGGGCTTTTACCCCTCGCGGCGGGACAGGAACGCTCATGCTGGATAAAGCCGGGCAAATTTCCAACACTGAAGTGGTTGCTCGCGAACTCTTCACCACCTACCTTCTTCCTTTTGAAATAACATCAGTGCTGCTTCTAGCAGCTATCATCGGGGCTGTTATTTTGGCACGGAAGAGGTCTGGAAAAACAGCCAAAGGTTGACGATCAGAGGAAAGCCCTTCATTTTTTATTGGGAAACACGGAAATGGTTACTTTGCAGCACTATCTGTTTTTGTCCGCGGCCATCTTCACTCTTGGAGTTATTGGGGTCATGTTCAGGCGAAATCTCATCGTGATCCTAATGTCCCTGGAGCTGATGCTAAATGCCGTGAATTTAACCTTTATAGCCTTTGCACGTTACCTGGGATCCGTAGAGGGCCAGATAATAGTCCTCTTCGTTATGGTGGTGGCAGCCGCAGAGGTTGCCGTGGGGTTGGCGATAGCAGTTACCGTTTTCAGGCAGAGAGGCTCCATCAACGTTGATGAAGTCAATCTAATGAGATGGTGAGAACAATCCTCATCTGCATCGGGCGAAGTAGGAGCAAAACTTGATATCATTGAACCTTAACCTGGGAGACTGGAATGACTGATCTGGTCTGGTTGATACCCGTCTTTCCTCTAATAGGATTCCTGATCAACGGGCTGATAGGAAGACGTTTTCCCGAGAAGGCAATCGGCTGGATAGGGACCGCGTCGGTGGGAGCTTCCTTCGTGGTGGCCCTATTCATCTTTCTGGAGCTTATTTGCATGGCTCCTGACTCCCGTTCGGTCCAGAAGATCGTCTACACCTGGATGCTTTCCGGAGACTTGAACGTGCCGATCGGCTTTCTGATGGATCCGTTGAGCATGATCATGATGATGGTGGTAAGCGGTGTAGGCTGCATCATCCATGCTTACTCGATCGGGTACATGCATGGAGAAGTTGGATTCCGCAGATATTTTTCGTATCTCAATCTCTTCGTCTTCAACATGCTCATCCTCGTCTCCGCCAACAACTTCCTGCTTATGTTCGTTGGGTGGGAAGGAGTAGGCCTGTGTTCATATCTTCTCATAGGATATTACTATGAGAAGAAATCCGCCTCAGATGCCGGCAAAAAAGCCTTCGTGGTCAACAGGGTCGGCGATTTCGGCTTCCTGCTGGGCATGTTTCTGATCTTCGTCACCTTCGGTACTTTTAACTACACCGAAGTTTTTGGAGCTGCAACGGAGAAACTGACTCAGGGCGGAACGATGGTAACCCTCATAACCCTGCTCCTTTTTGTGGGTGCTACGGGAAAATCAGCCCAGATCCCTCTTTTTACGTGGCTTCCGGATGCCATGGAGGGCCCCACTCCCGTCAGCGCTCTGATCCATGCTGCAACCATGGTCACCGCAGGCGTTTACATGGTTGCAAGGTGTAGTATTCTTTTTGCTTTGGCACCGATATCACTGACGGTAGTAGCGGTCATCGGCGGGGCCACGGCTCTCTTCGCCGCAACTATTGGCATTACCCAGTATGATATCAAAAGAGTTCTCGCTTACTCAACCATAAGTCAACTCGGTTATATGTTCATGGCGTGCGGTGTCGGCGCCTTTGCTTCAGGCATATTCCATCTTATGACGCATGCGTTTTTCAAGGCTCTTCTGTTCATGGCTGCAGGCAGCGTCATGCATGCCATGTCCGGAGAATTGGACATGAGAAAGATGGGTGACCTGAGGAAAAAGGTCCCGTATACTCACTGGACATATCTGTTCGGCACATTGGCCATTGCTGGGATATTCCCCTTTGCCGGTTTCTTCAGCAAGGATGAGATCCTCTATTACTCGTTTCAGCGACATGAAGGTTTCTGGATAGTTGGTGCCGTTGCTGCAATCATGACCTCGTTTTATATGTTTAGATCCGTTTTTATGACCTTCTACGGCCAATCGAGGGTGGACCATGAAACCGCTCATCACATCCACGAATCTCCGCCTATCATGATAGTTCCCCTCATGATACTGGCTTTTCTGTCACTAGTAGGAGGTCTTGTAGGAATACCCATCTTCGAGGGATTAAACCGGTTTGGGGATTTTGTGGCTCCTGTTTTTGCCCCTGCTAAGGCCATCATTGAACATGGGGCTCATCACGACGGGCACCACAATGTGTCGATGGAATTGATTCTCATGGGCGTGTCCTTGGCCATCGCCATAGCGGGACTCCTTTTTGCCCGATGGATGTACGTGAGCGATCCAGGTGTGCCGGAAAGGGTGATCCAAAAGTTCCCAAGACTGCATAAGCTTGTATACAACAAGTACTGGATCGACGAACTTTATGACTTCCTTTTCGTGAATTCAATCGTAAATTTCTCCCGATTTCTCTGGAAGGCTTTTGACGAGGCTGTTATCGACGGCATAGTAAATGGGACCGGCGCGGTGGTCCGAGGCTGGGGCAACGCCCTTAGATGGATACAGACCGGACTTGTCAAGGACTATGCTCTCTCCTTCCTAGTCGGAGTCTTGGTGGTCATCGGTTATCTTGTCTTGAGATAGGACACGGAGGAGTGCCGTTAATGGAGAACGTTTCCTTCCCATATCTAAGTTTCATAACTTTGATTCCCTTGGTGGGCGTGGCGCTTCTGCTGTTCCTGAACAGGCACTCACACGAGCTTTTGCGTCGGGTAGCCCTGGTATTCATGCTTGTGGATTTCCTCGCAAGCCTGATTGTCTATTCCCTCTTTGATCCTTCCACAGCAGCCATGCAACTCCTTGAAAACCACCCGTGGGTCCGTGAGTGGGGAATCTCGTACAAAATGGGAATAGACGGCATCAGCCTTTTTCTCGTGTTACTCACTACACTTCTGGGTCCAATCCTAGTACTGGCTTCATGGAAGGATATCAAGGTTAGAGTGAAGGAGTTCTTGATCTGCCTTCTCTTCCTGCAAACCGGAATGATCGGCGTATTTGTCTCCTTGGATCTCTTCCTTTTTTATGTATTCTGGGAAATCATGCTCATTCCCATGTATTTGCTTATTGGTGTGTGGGGGAATCCGGCCCGGAAGCTTTATGCGGCTATCAAGTTCGTACTCTACACAATCGTGGGCAGCCTGCTCATGCTTGTTGCCATTTTGGCTCTTTATTTTATGGCGGGTAGCGCTGAGGGAGTCTATACATTCGATCTCCTGAAACTTTACGACTTTCCGGTTCCCATTTACGCTCAATTCTGGATGTTCCTGGCATTTTTCCTTGCATTCGCAATTAAGGTGCCGATGTTTCCCTTCCATACATGGTTGCCGGACGCCCATACTGAGGCTCCTACTGTAGGGAGCGTTGTGCTGGCAGCAGTGCTGTTGAAGATGGGGACTTACGGTTTTATTCGTTTTGCAATCCCCTTGTTCCCGAATGCGGCGATGGACGCGGCCTGGTGGATATGCCTCCTGTCGGTGATAGGAATCATATATGGAGCTTGGGTAGCCATGGTGCAGACGGACGTCAAGCGACTGGTTGCGTTTTCCAGTGTCAGCCATCTTGGATTCGTCATGCTGGGGATGTTTGCCATGAATGTCCAGGGTCTCGAAGGCAGCGTGATCCAGATGATTAATCATGGATTAAGCACTGGAGCGCTATTCCTTATAGTCGGGATGATCTACGAGAGAAGGCACACACGTATGATCAGCGAATTTGGCGGTATATCAAAAGTGATGCCTTTGTTTGCAGTGTTTTTCATGATCTTCACCCTTTCCAGCATAGGACTACCCGGCCTGAACGGCTTCGTAGGTGAATTCCTTATCCTTATCGGATCGTTCAAAGTATATCCGTGGTACACGGTCTTTGCCGCATCCGGTGTTATCTTTGCTGCGGTATACATGCTTTGGATGTTCCAAAGGGTAATGTTCGGTGAAGTCACTAACCCCAAAAACCTTGGATTGAAAGATCTGAGCGCCCGCGAAGTTGTCGTCCTCTTCCCGATCCTGGTTTTCGTGGTCTGGATAGGTGTTTACCCAAACACCTTCTTGAGACCCATGGAACCCTCAATCAAGAATTTTATCCAGCACGTGGAAAAGAAAAGGGGAGCGGTTCTTGATATGGAAAAGACCCGAAAGCAATCCAACAGGGACGGGTCAGAAACAATGCTCTCCTTGTCGGTTTTTCCTCGGGGCCGCTGACAGGTAAGGGTGAAGGTCGTAATTACGTTAGACGAGGATACGATAGGTAACGCAACCCAAAAGGATGAGGAGCAATCTGGATGATCCCAGTTCCCGAGATCAATCTTGGAGGTATCCTGCCGGCGCTTATATTGTGCATAGCCGGCTTGGTTGTTATGGTAGCCGGCTTATTCATTCGCAAGGGGGCCGCAACGGCCGCCGCCTTGATAAGCCTGGCGGCAATATTGATAGCCTTCTGGGCCAACAGTCCGATAAGATTGATGCACAAACCGGCCTTTGAGGGGCTGATATCCCTGGATGCATATTCCTGGTTTTTTAACCTTTTAATCCTCATAGCAACGGGTTTGACGGCACTCATGTCGGTGCGTTACCTCTCCGACGAAGGCTTGGATCTGTATGAATATTTCGTTCTGCTCCTCTTCTCCGGTGCGGGAATGATGTTCATGGTATCCGGCAACCACATTCTCGTCATCTTCGTAGGGCTCGAAACACTGTCGATTTCTATATATGTACTGACAGGAATTCTTCCCGGTAACTTGAAATCGAGTGAAGCGGCTATGAAATACCTCATCCTGGGTGCGTTTTCCAGCGGGATATTCCTCTATGGTGCTGCCCTGCTTTATGGGGCCGCAGGGTCCCTGTCTCTACCCGTTCTTGCCAAGTACTTCCAAGCCCCAGTAGTAGATCGTATGGGAATGGTAGGCATGGGGCTCCTGCTGGCTGGCTTCGGATTCAAAGTGGCTGCGGTCCCATTTCACATGTGGACCCCCGACGTCTATGAGGGGGCTCCTTCTCCTCTAACCGGTTTCATGTCGGTTGGAGTCAAGGCGGCGGCTTTTGCGGCCTTCATCAGAGTCTTTTTTGAAGGGCTTTCCGCTCTCCAGGTTAACTGGGGCCAGATACTCTGGGTCCTGGCTGTGTTGACCATGATACTCGGGAACCTTGCAGCACTCGCTCAGGAAAACATCAAGAGAATGCTGGCATACTCCAGCATAGCTCATGCTGGTTACATACTGGTCGGTATGGTTGCCGGCAAGGAGGCCGGAACCTCAGGAGTACTGTATTATCTCCTGGCGTACACATTTACCAATCTGGGAGCGTTCGCAGTGGTAGCTCTGGTGGGACGGAGAGGTGAAGCCAACGTCCTTATCGACGATTATAGAGGCTTGGCCAAGGTCCATCCGATGCTGGCTCTTGCGATGTCGATCTTTCTTTTCTCCTTGGCCGGGATTCCCCCTACAGCAGGTTTCATGGGTAAATTCACGATCTTCAGCGCGGCAATTAACAGCGGCTATATCTGGCTTGTCATAATAGGCGTGCTGACCAGCGCTGCCTCGGTGTTCTATTATTTCCGTGTGGTAATGAAAATGTACATGGAGACCCCGGAGACTGAGCCCGAAAGGCTCCAGTTTAGTCCCCTGACAATTCTTGCGTTGAGCATCACAGTCACAGCCGTGCTGTATATAGGGATATTCCCCTCCACGTACCTGAATCTGGCAACAGAATCCGTTAAACCACTTTTCTAGAATGATGTTGGTGAAGGACAGACTGTGAAGGCCTACAAAATAATCCGGGATGCGCATTTTCACATTTAGTCCTTCAATGTAACCCTTACATTGAAATATATTTTTTAAGTGAAAATATGAAGATTAGTGCTTTGGTTCCGACCGGTCATGGTATCAACTGTGAGTTGGAAACCCGCCGAGCACTCGAGTTGGCAGGATTTGACCGGATTGATCTCGTGCATCTGAATTTCTTAGCAGGGGGTGAGGTAGATCCTGCTACGTACCAGATGATTGTTTTCCCCGGCGGTTTTCTTGACGGAGACGATCTGGGGGCAGCACAGGCATGCGCTAACCGCATCCGGCACTCTCGCGTCATCGGCGGGATGCTCATAGACCGGCTCATGAAGTTTATAGATAGTGGTGGGCTGCTGCTTGGTATTTGTAATGGTTTTCAACTGTTGACAAAGCTCGGGATTCTTCCGGCGATCAACGGGGATTATGCGGCACGAGACTTCACACTGACCGGGAATGACTCAGGTCGATTTGAGGACCGATGGGTCCAGCTCTTAGTAGACCCTGATTCCCCCTGTGTCTTCACTCGGAATATAACAAATTTGTATTTGCCGGTTCGGCATGGAGAGGGAAAAATCGTCAGCCGAACTGCTGATCTAGCACCAACTCTTATAAGACTTCACCAAGCCGTTCTTAAATATGCCTCGCCTGATGGAAGCGAGCCAACAATGGAATATCCTTACAACCCAAATGGTTCGGAAGAAGCCATTGCTGGAGTGTGCGATCCTACTGGGCGCGTATTCGGACTGATGCCTCACCCGGAATGTTTCCTTCATCGTACCAATCATCCCCGTTGGACAAGGGAAGAATTGCCCGAAGAGGGTGCGGGGGTTGCAATATTCAGGAATGCTGCAATTTTTCTCCGGTCGTTATAGGAAATCGGCTTGCCCGTGAGTTATTTGCAGTTGTTTATAGATCACAGAGAGCTTAAGACGGAACTTTTTGCTTGCCATTTTAGGTTATTATGACTAAATTAATTTGGTTTGCTCACCTTATGCCGACAAAAAAGCAACCAATTTCAGTGACTGGTTTATACAGCGCAGCCTGCGCGTCGAATAGTGACACAGGAGGTATCGATGGCTCTTGACCCGACCAAGATGGCTGATTGGCAGATAGCTGAAGAAGCCGAAAAAACAATGAAAACCGTGTACCAGCTCCGCGAAGAGTTGGGGTTGACTGACGAAGAACTTTTGCCTCACGGACATTATGTGGCAAAAGTAGACTTCCGGAAGGTTCTGAACCGCCTTGGAAACAAATCCGATGGAAAATACATCGACGTGACTGCTATCACGCCTACTCCTCTTGGTGAGGGCAAGTCAACCAGTTCGATGGGACTGGTTGAAGGTTTGGGAAAGCGTGGTAAGAGCGTAGTTGCGGCCATACGCCAGCCTTCCGGCGGCCCCACAATGAACATTAAGGGATCAGCCGCAGGTGGAGGTCTCGCCCAGTGCATCCCGCTGACGCCCTTTTCTCTGGGACTCACCGGCGACATCAACGCAATCATGAACGCTCACAACTTGGCAATGGTGGCTCTAACATCCCGTATCCAGCACGAGTTCAATTACGACGACGAGGAATGGGCCAAGAGGGGCATGCCCAGGTTGAACATTGATCCCAGGAATGTAGAATTCGGCTGGATCATGGACTTCTGTGCACAAGCGCTTCGTAACATTACCATCGGTAACGGCGGGAAGATGGACGGATTCTTAATGAAGTCCACCTTCGCAATCGCCGTGTCCTCTGAAATCATGGCCATTCTTGCCGTTTCAACGGATCTCAAGGACATGCGTGAGCGCATGGGGAAAATAGTGGTGGCTTACAACAAGAAGGGCCAGCCCGTGACGACCGCCGACCTGGAAGTAGATGGCGCTATGACCGCCTGGATGGTTGAGGCGCTTAATCCCAACCTGCTCCAGAGCATCGAAGGTCAACCGGTGTTTGTTCATGCGGGGCCATTTGCCAACATCGCCATCGGCCAATCTTCCATTATCGCGGACAGGGTTGGGCTTAAACTAGGTGATTACCACGTCACGGAATCCGGTTTCGGCGCCGACATCGGCTTTGAAAAATTCTGGAACCTAAAGTGCCGTTTCTCAGGACTGAAGCCTAACTGCGCGGTCGTGGTCGCCACAATACGTGCCCTGAAATGTCATGGCGGCGCTCCCGTCCCAAGACCGGGCTTGCCCATGCCAAAAGAATATGAAGGCGAAAACGTCGCCTGGGTCGAAGGGGGTTGCAAGAACCTGATCCACCATATTGAGACGGTCAAGAAAGCCGGCATTAATCCCGTCGTATGTATCAACTCCTTTTACACTGATACCAAAGACGAGATTGCTGTCGTCAAACGTCTGTCCGAGGCAGCAGGTGCGCGCGCGGCTGTGTCGGAACACTGGCTTAAAGGCGGCGACGGTGCCTTGGAATTCGCTGATGCGGTTGTCGATGCCTGCGAGGAAAAGAATGAATTCAAACTGCTCTATGACTTGAGCTTGCCACTTCGTCAGAGGATCGAGCTTATTGCAAAAGAGGTTTACGGAGCTGACGGAGTTAGTTTCACCCCCGAGGCAGAGGCGAAAGCCAAGAAGATGGAAGCGGATCCCGCGCTTGCCAAGCTGGGGACCTGCATGGTGAAGACGCACCTCAGCCTGTCCCACGATCCGAACATCAAGGGAACCCCCAAGGGATGGATACTTCCCATTCGAGATATCCTTACCTATAAAGGCGCCGGCTTCGTCGTGCCTGTGGCTGGAGCCATTTCCCTTATGCCTGGAACCGGTTCCAATCCCGCATTCCGCCGCATCGACGTGGATGTGGAAACCGGAAAGGTCAAGGGAGTATTCTGATTACTTAGACTTCTCTTAACAAGGCCCCGTCGCGGCAACAACCCTGCGACGGGGTTTCCATTTGGAACCAACCTTATTTGATTTAACAATTCCAATAATTCTCAGGAGTCGGACATGGAGGGTAAGCTGGTAAGTTTGAGCCGAAACATGTTGGCCGTGGTGATGAACCCCGAAGATGCAAACCCAATGGGGAACGTGCATGGTGGAGCTATCATGAAACTCGTGGACACTGCAGCAGGCGTAGTCGCTATCCGTCATGCCGGTAAACCGGCGGTGACAGCTTCTATTGACCGACTGGACTTTCTTTCACCAGTGTTTGTGGGGGATCTCGTAATCCTTAGGGCCAACTTGAATCACGTGGGAAAGACCTCAATGGAGGTCGGAGTCAGGGTCGAAAGTGAGAACGTGCTTACCGGCGAGGTACGGCATACAGCGTCTGCATACCTCTCATTTGTGGCTCTGGATGCCAAAGGACGGCCATCGCAAGTCCCGCCGCTCATCCTCGAAACTGAAGAGGACCGCCGGCGAAACCTCGAAGCAGGTTTTAGGAGAACATGCCGCCTGGAGGTTAAGGAGCAAGAAAAAAACCATTTCCCAGGCATTAGAGACGATTGTTGAATCAAGAAAAAAACAAAACCTCCGGGATTCCATCGCAATATCCCGGAGGCTTCGAGTCCTGTTGCTCCGGGGGGAGGAGCTAAAGGACCCTACTTTATATTAAACATCAGCAAATCACTTGCAAGATTAACAAGCCAAAAATTTATTCTTCACCTCCTGATTTTTAGTACTCACCCCATATATCTCCGTGACGGGAAGAGTGTTCAAATTCTGTGATCTCCACAATGGAGGCGCCATAATGGCCACGGAGCATCAAATTTATTGTCGACATGTATTGATAAAATCTATTTGACAAATAGACAAACCAAATATATTAAACTTCTATGCCGTTGATTACATACGAGGAGGTGTTGAGGTGGAGGGAGGAAAGAACTTTGTTGCCACTTCCAAGGGGATAGTAGCTGTGGGGGCTGTTATCGGACTTCTGGCCGCTCTGCTACAGAAGTTCGGCAACCCCGGCAACATGGGGATTTGCGTTGCCTGCTTCGAACGTGACATAGCCGGCGCTCTCGGGTTGCACAGAGCGGATCTGGTCCAGTACTTTCGGCCGGAGATCTTCGGTTTCGTCCTTGGATCCTTCATGGCTTCGTCACTCTTCGGAGAGTTTAAGCCGAGGGGAGGTTCAGCTCCGTTGGCCAGGTTCATGTTGGGATTATGCGCCATGATCGGGGCGCTGGTTTTTTTAGGCTGCCCGTGGCGTGTGTTGCTTCGATTGGCTGGGGGAGACGGAAACGCCCTTTTCGGATTAGCTGGATTGATCGCAGGAGTTTTCGCCGGCACCTTGTTCTTTAGGGCGGGTTACAATCTGGGGCGCACAACCAAGCAGACTTACGGACTTGGCCTTTTGATGCCACTCATTATTGTCGGCTTTTTGGCCTTGAGAATCGTATTTCCACAAATACCCGGCGAGCCTAAGAGTGGTGTTCTTTTCTATAGCTTGAAAGGACCAGGTGCTCAATATGCCCCACTGGCAATTTCTCTTGGAGTCGGCCTTTTCGTGGGAATTATTGCTCAGAGGAGCCGCTTTTGCACCATGGGAGCATTCAGAGACCTTATTCTGTTCAGGCATTGGCACCTGCTATCCGGAGCCTTAGCACTCTTCGCCGCGGCATGGGTTACCAACATATTGCTGGGGCAATTCCATCCGGGATTCGTTGGTGAGCCAGTGGCTCACACGAGTGAATTCTGGAATTTTTCCGGCATGTTCGTGGCAGGTCTGGCGTTTGCTCTGGCGGGAGGGTGTCCGGGGAGACAGCTTTTTCTGTCTGGTGAAGGAGACGGCGACGCAGCGGTATTTGTGTTGGGTATGATAACCGGAGCGGCCGTAGCCCACAATTTTGGTTTAGCAAGCTCCCCGGCCGGCATAGGTCCGCACGGGGCAGCAGGTGTTTTGGTAACACTGGCAATCTGTATCTATGTCGGATTCACCAACCTTCGGATGACTGAAAATTGAAAAGGAGGCATAATGATCGACAAAGTTGACGCGAGAGGTTTGTCTTGTCCTCAGCCGGTCTTGCTGACGCTATCCAAGATGAAAGAAATCGGCACTGGTGAGATTGAGGTGATTGTGGACAACGAAACTAGCCGAGAGAACGTGAACCGAGCAGCAGGGAGCCAAGGCTGGGAGATGACCTCCGTCCGTAAGGAAAGCGACGAATACCATTTAATACTGAGACGCGAATGAACGTGCTCACGAAAATTATTTCTATGTTCCGAGAGTCCGATCAGGGATTAAGTTTGGACTCCGGGAATCTTTCCGGGCGTGGCATCCTCATATTTCACCATACAAGTGAGGTTATAAGGGCGGAAACCTTGCTGAAGAAAGCCGGCCTGGATGTTAAAGTAAAAGGACCTCCACCCGAAGTGCGCTCCGGCTGTGATTTGGCAATTGAATTCCCCTTGTTATTGGAGCTGAAGGTTTTACGGGTACTTTCCAAGTCCAAGATCAGACCTTTGCAAGTCCTTCCCCTTCAGGACCTGCTTCTTGAGCCGGTAAGCCTTTTCCAGGTGAAAAACTTTGGGGATTACCTTATGGTCCGGGCAGCCAACATGAAAATTACTGTGAGTAAGAAGGATGCGAGGATAGTAAACGTTTCTGGAGGCGGGTGTCCCGATGTACCCTTCCTGGCGGACCAGTTGGTTGGGAAGGGCCTGTACGAAGCCCCTGAGCCACGAACCTTAGGTCACACATTGTGTGGATATGCGCTCCAATTGGCTTTCGAGGAACTGAGGCGCCAATGTCCTGGCTGATAATCGGTACTGTTCCTTACGAGAGTTTTCCCCTTGTTCTGTCACAATGCCACCTGGCAGGTAATCAATTGCGTCTGAACAGCGAGACCGTTTCGGTCTCAAGAGGTACCCCAGCACTCCTGGCTGCTGCCTGTCTGGGGGCAGAGGTTCTTGGATTACAGCCCCCCACGGCCATGCTTGTAGGCGATACCGGCCGCGGCGAGG
>CAIXMD010000402.1 GCA_903920415.1 uncultured Desulfomonile sp. | reverse complement strand
TTATCATCTATGGCATCCCGAATTCTTCTGAGGATTTCCGTTCCCGCTTGAAGCAAGGTAGCCTCAGCAACTTTGATGCCGTCAACAATCTTTCCCACCTGTTTCGCCAACAACACCACTTCTTGCGAACTCGGAAGGTCTGCGGCCAGGACTACGGAATGATCCCTCATTTTTCTATTCCTCTAATCAGGGGTTTTCTTCTTGGACCATGCCCAGCTTCACCAGGCGGTATCGCAACGATCGGAAGGAAATACCCAGTAGTTGAGCAGCCTTTGAACGGTTGCCACCCGCAAGCTCAAGAGCCCGAGTGATCAATTGCCTTTCGGTAGTCTCCAAAGTCTTGTCCAGGTCGACACCCTCGGGATCTATGTCCATGTCAATTACCGGCCTCACTGCCGCTCCAGCCTCCACGAGATTGAGGGGCAGGTTCTCCGCAGTGAGCTGATCCGACTCTTCCAGCGAGACACACCGCTCAATTATGTTTTCCAACTCCCTGATATTACCCGGGTAGCTATAATTACAGAGCACCCGCATGGCCAGGGAAGAGACTTTGTGAATCGTTTTACCCTGCATGACCGAGAATCGCTTTAAGAAATAATCAATCAGGTAAGGAATGTCCTCCTGGCGTTCTCTTAGAGGTGGCATTCGGATTCGGATCACATTGAGTCGGTAATATAGGTCATCACGAAACTTTCCCAGATCCATTTCTTGTTCAAGCTGTTTGTTGGTAGCCGCAATGATCCTCGCATCAATTTTCTTGTCTTCGGTGCCTCCAACTCGGCGAAATTCTTTCTCCTGGAGAAAGCGTAGAATCTTCGCTTGAATTGAAAGAGGAATTTCACCGACCTCGTCAAGGAAAAGTGTGCCGCCGTGGGCGTTTTCTACGAGGCCGGGCTTGCCGGTTACAGCTCCCGTGAAGGAACCTTTCACATGTCCAAACATTTCTGACTCAAGAAGGTTTTCGGGAATTGCAGCACAGTTGACGGTGACAAAAGGCCCATTTGCTCGTGGAGAGTTATTGTGAACGGCCTTTGCGATGAGTTCTTTTCCGGTCCCAGACTCACCAGTAATCAGTATCCCTGCTTGGGAAGGAGCCACTCGCCGAATGAGGTTAAAAATCTCAGAAAGTTGGGGAGATTTTCCGATAATGTTTCCGAAGCGGTATTTTTCTTCAATAGACCGCCTCAGTTCAGCGTTCTGTCGCCGAAGCCTCCGGACTTCTAGAGCATTGCGCATTATTATGCGCAGGTCATCCAACTGGAAAGGTTTCGAGAGGTAATCATACGCGCCTTCTCTTACTGCCCTCAATGCATCTTCGGCAGAAGCAAAGGCAGTAATGACAATGACAGGAACAGAAGTATCCAGGGAGCGAATCTTCCGGATTAGATCAAGTCCGCTCATGCCCGGCATCTTAACATCCGTCAACACGAGGTCCGGCTCATCCTGCAGAAACATCTCGAACCCCTCTTCCCCGGAAGAGGCAGTTCGGACCTGATATCCATCCTGAGCCAGCATGATTTCGAGGAATTCTCTCATGCTGGGTTCATCATCAACAACTAGGAGTCGTTCAGGCATTGCCTCTCTCTCATACTTGAGTAAAAATTTCCGACGATGCCAGCGGCAGGCGGATTACGAAAACAGCCCCCGGTTCTGGACAATCTAATATATCAATGGTGCCACCGTGTGCCTCGACAATGCTAAGGACCATCGATAACCCAAGCCCGGTACCGAATTCCTTTGTTGTAGTAAAAGGCTCAAAAACTGTACCTCTTATTTCGGGAGGAATGCCGGGACCGGAATCCTGCACCCTCAGGACCGCCTCGTCAGCCCCCGTTGTCAATGAAACTTGGATTGCAGCACCGACCGGCGATGCATCAGCAGCGTTGGAAAGCAGATTCCAGACGGCTTGTTTCAGTCTTTCCTGTTCCGCTTCCAACTCCACTCCTTTTTGAATGTTCCTCTTCAGAGAGATACCTGTGCTCAAACGTGGGTCATTTGCGAAAAGATCCAGTAATTCTTCAAGGAGGTTGCTTAGCTTGACTATTACCTTCTTTGGCTGCCGATTGCTTACCGTCTGGATGAAATCATTGAGCAGAGTGTTCAGTCTGTCGGATTCTCGTATTATAATGCCCAGAAGCCTTTGTTGATGGGTTGGATCCGAAACAGGCAGTGAGAGTAATTCAGATGCCCCTCTCAGGGAGGCAAGCGGGTTCCTTATCTCGTGGGCCATCCCGGCCGCGATCCTGACAAATGCAGCCTGTTTCTCACTGAGCTTTGCCCGCGCTTCCATTCTTCTGATTTCTGTAATATCCTGAAAAACCACGAGCCGGCCTTTGGGTTCACCGTCGCTTTCTTTAAGGTCGGACACTATGTATTCAATCTGCCTCTGGTCTCCACGTACTTCCTTGACTGTGATGCGAGTAGGTCTTCTGTGAGAGTCCTCAGACTCCTCCTTTTCAATATCTGGGAAGATGGACGCCAAATCCGCCTTGAGCAGGTTCTCGATGGAGGCCCCTAAAAGCGACGTACCCGGTGAGTTTACAAACGTAACCCGGGCCTTGTGGTCGGTAGTGGCGATTCCGCTGGGGATGGATTCAACTATGTTGGTGTGGAGGTCGGACAGTTTCTCAAAAGCTATTTCTCTGAGAGTTAGGGAGATCTTTGTATTTTTCAGTTGTTCGGCTACTGAACCGGCAAGTGTGGCTACAAAGAAGAAGACAGTGAAATGGACTATGAGAACCCACAATACGTACCCGGCGTCATAGTTGCGCCACCGGCTAACCCATGGCCATGCGCTCTCGGGTAAAAAACTGTAGAACTGCAACATCACAAGGAGACCGAAGACTAAAGAAGCCGCTGAAGCCGTAATCATGGCCCCCCGCCTGAAATGCAGAACCCCTGAAGCGATAATGGGAAACACGTATAACAGGGTGAAAGTGCTGGAAGCCCCGCCGGTAAAATGAATGAGAGCAGTGGTGTAGGCTACGTCCACCATGACCTGGAAAAATGAAAATGCCCACAAATCCTGAATTCTTGGTAGAGCAAGGGCATAGATAAGACTGAGAATGAATATGGTTACGAAGAGAACGTACAGAGGAAACGCAGGATCAAAATAAAGGTGGCGATTGTCTGTAAAGTTCAGGAAGAGGGTCAGAGCCAGCAGAAAGGAAGTCACCAAGAGTCGAAGCAGCATAAGCCACTCGACTTGCCTTCTGAAATCGGGGCCAGCCTTTGGACCTGGCGGTAGCACCCAATTGAGAGCATCCAGCAAAATTTTCAACGAGTAGTCCTCGCCTGGACTATACTGCCCAACAGTATCTTATCAATAGGTCATTTCCAACCCGAAGGCTTTCCGCGGGAGTCACGGACAATTTCTTTCACAACAGTAACCTTGCGGGGACACTTGTAGCGGGATAGATATTCTTTGCAGAAACGAATCAACTCTCTCTCATCCGGTTTGATCCCCTTTTCCGGCACGACCAGAGCATGGATAACCTGTCCTCTCATCAGGTCGTCCACCCCTACCAGCGCCACTTCGGCAACATGGGGATGGCGGATCAATATTTCCTCAACCTCCTGACAGTAAACATTAAAGCCGGACGTTATGATGAGATCTTTTTTCAAGCCGGTCAAAGTGAGATAACCGTCCGAGTCCAGATGACCGATATCCCCTGTGTAAAGCCATCCGTTACGGATAACCGTCTTGGTTTCATTTGGTTTGCCGAAATAGCCCAACATTACATTTGGGCCCTTGACCGCAACCTCTCCTTCCGCTCCTACAGGCAATAGACTCCCTTGATCGTCATGTATTTCTATAGTGACATCCGGGATAGGTTTCCCAACTGTTGGGGGTTTATTCGGGATATTGATGTTGTTCCAGGAAACTACCGGGGATGCCTCTGTCAAACCGTATCCATGGTAAATCTCAATACCGTAGCGCGCACAAAACTTTTCATAGATCTCCATAGATAGGGGTGCACCCCCGCTTATGCTTATTTCGATGCTGGATAGGTCGAGGTCTTTGCAAGCGGGATGGTAAAGAAGTCCGTAATAAACCATCGGAACCAATCCGGTATAGGTGATGCGAGCCTTCTGCAACCAGGGTATCAGTGACGGAAAATCGACCCGTTCTACAAGATAAACGGTCCCACCTGCTTTAAGTGTGCCCAGCAAGTTGACTGAGCAGCCAAACGCATGAAAGAGAGGGATCAAAGCTAACCCTCGACTTTCTGAGCCGCGTCTGCAGACATCTCTCAATAAATTGGAGTTTGTGTCCAGGTTGTGATGGCTTAGGGTGGCCCCCAGCGCCTTACCCAAAAGTCCGGCGGTGAAGATGATCACGGCCGGATCGTCCGGTTTGAGGTCTACTGCGATGAATTTTCCAGAGAATTCGGCTTCTACTGCTTCGAAGGTTGTGGCTCCTTGTGCTGCCTCCGTACTGATTATAGTCTTTAAATAGTTAGCTCTTTCCCGTATGCTCTGAATTTTCGGGATTTGATCGCCCTTGCACAGGATTGCAGCGGGCTTGCAGTCGGCCAGGTAATGACTCAACTCGTAGGCAGTGGACAATGGATTCAAAGTAACCGCAACAGCTCCGATCCTCATGGCTGCAAAATATCCAACCGCGAATTCGGGCCTGTTTCCCATAAGGGTTAGTACCCGGTCGCCTTTCTGAACCCCCGATGTTACAAGAGCGTTCGAAAGCTTGTTTATTGAACTTAGCAAGTCCGCGTACGTGATGGTACGGTCTTCGTAAACGAGGGCCGTGTTGCCGGGCGTATCCTCCGCGAAGTGATCCACTATCTCGCTGAGATTCATACTGACTCCCGTCTGAAAATGATTAAAGCGACAAGCATGTTACCACGATAAAGACGCTGAATCAACTTCCCCGCAGGGCACTATCACGATAATATGTGATGTGTGATCACTATTATATGAATTTTATCAAACAGTTTCTAAAGCCACCGTTGTTGTTACTCAAATCTATTGCGTTGCCCTAAGATGCTGTGATAGAGTTGTATATAAGGAAATAAAACAGGGAACAGGATGCCAATTTTCCACACAAGGGTTATTTTTGTTGCGGTCGTGCTGCTGACAATAGGATCATTTTCCCCTGCATCTGGGGAACAAATCTGGACGAAATGCCACATAACCTGTCGTTGTCTGAATGACAACACGGTCGGTAATTTTGCTTTCGATATCCCTGTTGACCGTTCGCCTGACATCGGATTTGAAGCGGATCTCACCTGCAAGAGCTACGGCCATAGAGTGTGTTCCGATGGCTGTAACGGCCTCAAATTCTCTTACACTTACCAGGTTATCAGCCCTTAAAAGAGCCCCTTCATGGGCACTAACCGGCAGGGTGAACCAAATTACCTTGTAGAACCGGGATGCTATTCAGTATCGGAGTCCTTTTTTCGGTCGCCGAAAAAGATCAAGATCCCCGCTAGCACGAGAAGACACACCCCTAACACTGTTGCCACAGTTCTTCCGCTCAAGTACAGCAGGACCAAGGACATGGCTGCTGCAGCGAGGACGAGTACTGCAAACTCATTGCTCGTGAAAATTCTCCTAAGCATAAAGGGAACCTTCAGAATCAAAGTTGGTAACTTTTAATGTTGCGACAGAGTCCCGGCCGCTGGGGTCTTTCTCATAATATTCAGGTAACCGGAATAATCAAGTTCTCTCAGGGCTTCGAGAGCCTGTCCGTAATACTGCTCGGCCAATTTTTCATTGCCCATCTTCTCGAAAATACGGGCCCTGTTCACCAGCATGCAGGCGGAAGATCGTTCGTAATAGGACAGCGCTTCCGAGTTCCGTTCAGCCTTGTCGTAAATTCGTCCTATCAAAAACAGGGCTTGTGTTTCGCCGTGACCGTCTCCCTCGGACCTGGCTTTCCAGAGTTTTCTGAACAAGTCGAGGATCACAGGCGCGTCGATGCCGAGGGAAACGGCCAACTTTCTTGCCCTCGGTTCCAATGTCCTCACAAGCGTTCCGTCAATGGCTTGAGAGATAGCCATGGCACGTGTGAAATCCTCCAAAGCTGCGGCAGAAAGGCCCAAGTTTTCTCTGGTTGTTCCTCTCAGTTGGAGGATCCGTTCCATTCCTCTGTAAAGAAAAAGTTTTTCCCTCAATGCTAAGGCGACTGACAGGCTATGTGAAGCTTTACCGAAGTCCTGTTTTTGAAGGTATCGATCCGAAAGCTGTTCCAAGACAACGATCATCTGGGGATCATCGCTTTTCTTCTTAAGTTCCCTGAGTGTTATGAGATCTTGACGGATCAGGTTTTCTAGAGAATCCTTATCTCTCGTGGCTGAAGGGCTGGGACGGTCCTGTTTTCCCAGCGCGGCTGATTTCCCTAATGAACTATGCTTGCTGGCTGGAGGGGTTTCCACACCCGGTTTCGTCTCTCGTCCGGATTTTTCAGCATTTGTTCGAGCATTTGCCGAAACAGTTTTATCTGTGGGAGCCGAGCCGCCTGGCAAGAGAACAATTCTGTCGGGCTGAGATCGATTCTCGGTCAGTGGTCTGTTCTGAGTTGCAGAGTTTCTGCGGTCCAATGCACGGGATTCAGTCGAAGGAGTTTTCAAGATCATTACTGGATCGCTGCTGACTGCTCGATTCGTTTGGACTTTTTCAGGTGATTCAATTTTTGAATTCTTGGGAATTTCTTTGGGGGGTTCAGTTTTTTTCCCCTCCGTTGCACGGGCCTGTGTTTCCTTGCTGGAGCCGGCGGAGGTGGTCTGTTGACTCACTGGAGCGATACTTTGCCGCCCATTCGAAGGGCCGGGAATTTGTGCGGGTGACTCTGTCTTGTTTTGAAGGATAGTATTCTTGTCACCCTGCCTTTGTTGGTCTACCGGCGTTTTGCGTTTGTCCCAAATGGATGACCTTCCTTCGGCAATGTCTCCGATTGCTGCCGCCAGATTTTGATGACCTTCCGAAGCTGCTCTTTCCCTCGCTTTTGAAAACAGTAAAGTTGCTTTGTCTCTTCTCCCTGCGAATAGATGGTTGGAGGCCAACTCAACCAAGGCAAGGATCGTCTCTTCTCCCATCTTCAACCCTTCGAAAATCTTTAGAGCTTCTCCAAAGTATGCATCGGCCTTTACATGGTCACCCATCTTCGCGTGGACACGACCAATTTCCAAATCACTCCAGCCCACCGCGAAGAAATTCTTTTTCCTACGCTCCAGTTGTCGCGTGTCCTCAAACCTGACCAGAGCCTTGGTCATGTCGGATTTATCCAAGAATTCAATCCCCTGCCGATATATATCCACGGAGACAGACGAAAACTTGTCCATGGCTTTCGTGCGGCTAAGCCGGTCGAGGGCTTCCAGTGATCCTACAGAAATCTTTTCAGGGTCAGGAGATCGTTTCTTAAGGGTAATACTTGCTTCTGGAAGTGGCTGGGCACGAGCAATCTCTCTGATCTGGGCGGCTTGTTTTGCCGGTTCGTGGCGCGACTGTCCTTTTTCGTCAGAATTCGGTTTAGTGTTGTTAAGCTGGCCCAAGGACGCAGCTCCGGGAACTGTTTTGAGTCCCGGTCCGTTGGTTTCGAGAGAGGCAATTTTTTTCTCAAGGAGATCTTTGGTGTGAGGTTCTTCGACGAGTCCTCGCGCAAGTTGGTACGTCTTGAGAGCCTGAACTTTCTCACCCGTTTGCTCCAAAGATTCAGCCATGAAAATAAAGGACCGATAATCCAATGGTCGAAAGGAGAAGGCCTTGTCAAAATCCTTTATGGCAGCAAGATGATCTCCCTGTCTGGCTCGGGCAATGCCCAAATTGGTATAGATCTTGGACTGCAATCCCCCGTGCTTCAAGGCTTCAGAAAAATCTTTGATGGCCTGATCATAAAGACCCTGTTCCAAATAGACCAACCCGCGATTATTGAGGGCATGAGTGTAAGTCGGCTTGAGTTGAATAGCTTTGGAATAATCAGTTAGAGCCATATCAAGATTGCCGCACTTCTTGTACGCTACCCCTCTGTCATTGTAATAGCGGAAGTCATTGGGATCGGCTGCTATCGCCTCGGTAAGAAGATCCACTGCTCTTTGGGGGTCCCCGGCCATCATGGCTGAGATACCGGCCTTGTACGGATTCTTTTCCTCACCTACCGCAGCAGTTACAGACGTGGATGCTCCAGAAAGAAAAAGCAACACAACCAATAACGCCTGTAAGCTTTTCATGATCTTAACCTCATACCCAACGCTTATTTCGACCGAGAACTGCCCCGGCCCGTGATTTCGTGAAAGAATCAGGCTTAAGTCCCATCCTGACCTAATTCATAAGATTTCGAGTACTTTCTCGACTATGGTATACGGAACTACCCGCACACCTGCTGTCGACACATTATTCCGACAGTCAACGACTCAGACTGTCCGAAATCCCCTGTCACATTGAAACGACTGCTCTGCCCGACCAGATTCTCCAGTCAGCGATTCTTGCCATCCGTTAACCCGAATTGACCTAAGACATCCTTAACAAACAGTGCTACTTCGTCGAGGATGGCCGGGTACTTTTCAACGAAAGTTGCCTTCTCGAATGCCTTGTACAGGCTTTGGGCAGACTGACCGGTTGTCTTGGTTTCGGATTCAGGAGAGTCTTTTGCACTATAAGTTTCATACCCTACGGCGTAAGCACTATGGGCTCCTACGAAAGAACACACCAGAATTATTGAAAGAATTGTCACGGTAAATTTCATAATTCAACCTCCGTCAGTCGATTCAAGTAAGTAATACGTAACAAGTTGATTATAGCACAATTCAAGGAAGGAAGAAAGTCTTTGCGTGCGGTTTGCCGCCAAACCATTTGAAATTACTGATGGCTGTCTGATAGGGAAACTTTGCATCCTTAATGGATATTCAGCATCAATATACATAATTATAGAAATCTAAGTTAAGGTAACCTTGTGAAAGCGTAAGGAGTAGTCTGATGAAAATGGCAAACGTGTGCGATTGGAAGAAGAGAAGCCCGCGTAGCGTCAAAAACGAGAGGGCGCTCCAAAAGTACATTCCTGCTATCAGTGCCGCCACCACCCAATCCCCAATTCTCAGGGCTTCAGGTCGGGACCGATTTATTGCGAAAACCAAGGGGGTCCCGACCTGAACTTTAACTGAACTT
>CAIXMD010000401.1 GCA_903920415.1 uncultured Desulfomonile sp. | reverse complement strand
TACGTTATGAAGGAATTCGCAGATGAAATGCCGATTGGGGGAATCTTCAACAGAGAACCGGAACTCATTCACAATCGCGTTGCGGTTGCTGACTGGGCTGGGGATCTTTTGACAGCGGTGTACCAGAATCGGAAACGTTGACTCCATCACTTTACTACCAGCTAAAATAATGATACATTTATCATGCTAAAATCACAGGAGGAATCTCCAATGGACATTACTGATAGAAATATAAAGAAGGCTATGACAGCTTTCGGATTACAAGTGAAAGCACAATCCGCAGACAGGCAAAACATGGTGATTTCCAAACTGCGTGAAGAGATCGCGAGGATAAAACCTCAGGCAGAAAGGTTGCTTCATGGAAAAACCTAAACTGCTGGTTATAGCCGGTCCTAATGGTTCAGGTAAGACCACGTTTACCAGTATGCTGCTGGGCAACCATTGGTCGAAAGATTGTGTCTTTATTAACCCGGACGAAATAGCAAAAAATGAGTTTGGGGATTGGAACTCTGAAATAGCAATAAAAAAAGCCGCAGATCGTGCTGCTGAATACAGAATGCACTGCTTAACTGAAGGCAAAAGTATGGTTGTTGAAACTGTACTCTCCAGAGAAGACAAGATAGACTTTATTCGTTTGGCACGCGAAAGCGGTTTTTTTGTAAGGCTTTTCTTTATTGGTACGGATGATCCCAGAATCAACGCTGAACGAGTAGAAATCAGGGTTGAAAATGGCGGCCATTCGGTCCCTCTCGAAAAAATCATCACCAGATATTATCGGTCACTGGCTCTGTATATTTATGCGGCCAAAATCGCTGATAGAACTTATGCATATGACAACTCAGTATATGGCCGTGAACCGGCCCCTCTCTTCAGAACCAGAGAAGGACTAATCATCAAGAGGTATCCTGGCTTGCAAGAACATGGTTGGGCAAAAGAAATAGCTGACGAAATTTAACCAGCACATACAGAACTGCGACTTTGAGGTGACCCTGTAACAGGTAGTCGCCTTTTTTGTTGCCAAAAACTCATCGAACCTGCTGGGGGAAGTAAAATTCCCGCACGGGGGTTTTGTCTTCTCCACACTACACAAAGGAGACGGAACCATGAGCAAACTCGATTCATTTCTCGCAAACGCAATCCAATCACACCAAAAACAACTCTCATCACATCTTGGTGATCGTACCCTGTACGTCGGAGCCTCCGATATTGCCGGCTGCCCGCGTAAAGCGGCACTTGGCAAACAAGTACCGGCAAACCACGACATCAAGACCCTGCTCCGCTTTACTCGCGGTCATGTCGCCCAATCAATGTACGCAGAGTTTTTCAGAACCGGTGGCGTAAACTTCGAGGAAGAAGTTGAAGTACGTCATCCGGAATGCCCTGAAATCCTTTGTCACATCGATTTTCTGTTCTACGCGAACCGGGAAAACAAACGGCTTCATGTAGTTGAGATGAAATCGACCAGCGGCATCCCTGAAGAACCATACTCATCATGGGTTGATCAACTGCATGTCCAAATGGGCTTGCTGAAACTCAATCTGGCTGATGATGTGGAAATCGGTGGCTCTGTTCTGGTTGTGGATCTCAATGCAGGAGAATACCGGGAGTTCAACAGCTATAAACCAAACGCTCTGGTTTTCGATCATCTGATACAAAAAGGTGAACATATCCT
>CAIXMD010000400.1 GCA_903920415.1 uncultured Desulfomonile sp. | reverse complement strand
TGAGCAGTCCGCCGATCTTTCCCTGAAAAGTCTTCCATGCGCCGGGACCTGCCATGGGTGATATGAAGCCGCCTATCATCGCCGGCACTTTCATGCTCTGCCATTGCCTGAGTAGAATGCCGCTCTGGGGCATGTCGAATATCGGAAGGATCACCTGTGTGTTTTTCGTCTTAGCCTTTATAAGGCCTGCCGAAAAATCTGATGCCCCTGTTGGATAAACTTCTGTTCCTGCAGTCTCCCATCCCATTTTTTCCGTGAGTACTTTGGCGGTGATATCTCCGGTCGCGCGTGCCCAGAGAACGTCCTGATACATCACAAAGAGTGTCTTAAAACCGAATTCTTTGTTCATGGCTCCCACGGACTGAGTAAGATATTGCACCAGGTAGCGTGAGTTCAGACAGATTCTGAAGCAGTACTTGTACTTTTCCGGTTCCGCTTTTACCTGTTCCTCTGATTTTGGGGTCATAGCAATTGTTCCCAATAATGGAACCTTGTACTTGGCAATAAGATCCATTCCGGCAAGCAGTGCCTCGGATCTGAAAGGACCTACTAAAATGGCTTTCACTTTCTTTTCGGTTATGATCTTTTCCAGCCCTAGTAGAGCCTCGGAAACCGGTACGCCCGGAGACGAGTCGCGGAGGTCCAGAGTTTCGATCTTGATTGGGCGCTTGGCATTCCCGATCTTAACCCCTCCCTTGGCATTTATCTCTTCTACAGCCATCTGGACTGCCTTTAAGGATTCCCGCCCTTCCAAGGCGGTAAGTGATGTGGGAATGCCGACGAGGATCGGTTCCTCCGCATATAGGGGCGAGACTACCCAAACCAATGAGAACAGAAGGCATGCTACAGTGCAGATAGACAGTTGTTTCATAACTTTACTCCTACTGGACCGTGAAAGATTTGACACGATTTTATTGCGTTAATTATTTACTGGAACGGCAACTCATCGACCGACAGCCACTGGAATCCATAAATTATAGGTCCGTTCCCACCCTAGGGGTCTTGGATATAATGAATTCTTAGGGTCCCCGGAACTCATTGTCAAGTAAAACAGCAGACCCTATTCCTCCGGGGAATTATTTATAATAAGATCTTCTTTGGTAACGGGAAGGTCCTGGCTGCATGGCTTGAAATTTTTTCCAGAAATTCGTTTCAAAGACCAGTGCTCGGAGAGCCCCTATTCAAGGTTTTTTTTGTTGAGTGTATAATTGATTGGGAAGCAGCTTTTCCCCAGGACCGCCATTTAGCACTATTGGAGTTTATCAGATGTTTTTGAGGTCCGATACAACGTGTCCCTGGAGCCATGAAATAGAGGAGTTGCGCGAACGTGGACTGCTAAGAACGATGCCTCTCGTGAACGGTATGCCTGGGCGAATCGTAACAGTTAACGGCAGAGATGTCCTGAATTTTTCCAGCAACAATTATTTGGGACTTGCCGGTCACCCGGATGTGATTCACGCTGCTTCGGATTCGGCACAGCATTACGGAGCCGGTTCAACTGCGTCGCGTTTGATAGTAGGCAACACAGAAATTCATAGAGAACTCGAATCTTTTATAGCGACCTGGAAGGGCACAGAGGCGGCTCTCGTATTCGGCAGTGGTTATCAGGCCAATGTGGGGGTACTTTCCGCTCTTGCTGATAGAGGAGATTTAATAATTTCAGATGAATTAAATCACGCCAGCATCATTGACGGATGCCGACTTTCTAGAGCTGAGGTAAAGATCTATCCACACCTGGAACTTGGCCGCGTGGAAGACTTTGCAAAGGCCAGGGGATATCGACGTAAACTGGTAGTAACCGAATCAGTTTTCTCCATGGATGGCGACTTGGCACCACTTAAGGATCTTGATGAGATATGCCACCGTTGGGGAGCTATTCTTATGGTTGATGAGGCCCATGCGAGCGGTATCATGGGTCATGAAGGCCAAGGCTTAGCCTTGGAGCAGGGTGTAGTCCCAGAGATCCAGATGGGGACCTTAGGTAAAGCGGTCGGAGCGTCCGGGGCCTACGTCGCGGGCCGCCGGTCTTTGATTGATCTACTTACAAACCGAGCTAGATCACTAATTTATACCACGGCGCCATCTCCTGCGGTCTGCGGCTCAGCCCTTGCGGCCTTGAAGATCATCGTTTCTGAAGAGGGTGCTGAAAGACGAAATCGTCTAAAAACAAATGTAGGAATTTTTCAGGAGTTGTTGGCTTGTGGACCATGGGCCAGGCCTAACGCTAGTCACATCGTCCCCATTCTCATCGGCGATTCCAACAGGACTATGCGAGTCAGCGCCAAATGCCTGTCAAAGGGGGTTTTCGCTCACGGCATAAGGTTTCCAACGGTGCCGGAGGGAGCTGCAAGGCTCAGGCTCACTCTTATGAGCGATCATACTCTTGAGGATTTGATAAAGGCGGTTGAAATTCTGTTAGAAGCCTAGACCAACATTAGAAAAGACGGATTGAGGTCTTGAAATATTGGTTTTTCTCAAAGAGTGTCTGTCAACATGAAAACAGGGAACCCCCTACTCAATTTAACCTGGGGACAAACGGTCAAGATTTGGAGCGAATTAAGTATAGTGTCCCCAGATTCAAACGATATAATAGGGATCTTTCACCATCTATCCTGGCACGTTTTCCTAAATATTCTATATTTCTTGAAGAGTTTGGCTCCACCTTCCTCCTCGAGTTGGTTTATGGCGTGGTTGTCTTCAAGGTTCCAGCCCAATTCAAGGTACTTATATTGGTCCTTTCCGTACGCTACTCCCAGGGCATGATATAGAAGAAGGAAGGGGACCCCCATTTCCTGGAATTTCTTCTTTATTCCCAACAGAAGCCCCCTCACCCCATTCACTTCCTTTTTGTATATTAAGTACTTCAGCATGCCGATAAGTCCCAGTTTACCATTCAGGCGCTTTAATATGGGGTTTATATCCGGCACCATAAGGGCTGCCCCGATAGGTTCCTCGTTGAAGTAAACGAAAAATATGAGGTCTTCGTCCGCAAACTTTTCCAAATTCCAGGCAAGTTCCGAGACTTCTCCATCCGTTGTCGGGACAAATCCCCAGTTGTCAGACCAACATTCGTCGTAGATTTTCCTTATAAGTGCTACCACTTCCTCGACATTACTCGTCTTCCTGCTATGGGTTCTTATGGTGAAACGGCCATCCTTTTTCAGTCGCTCCGCAATCCGTTCCATCCATTCCGGAGATTGCCAGTTTCTATCGACAATGTAAGAGAACAAATCCTTTTCCTTGCGCAATCCACATTTTTCAGCAAGCTCAACATAGTACGGCGGATTATATGGCATCATGAAGGTGGCACGGTGCTCAAAACCTTCTGTTAGCATCCCGATCTCGTAGTTTGTTGAGGGGTTGAACGGCCCGCACAAATAGGTCATTCCCTTACCACTGACCCAATCTTCAACTGAGGAAAAGAGTCCTTGGGCAGCATCCAAATCGTTCTCACACTCGAAAAAACCCCATATCCCCATACCGGTCTTCTGGTATCGATTATAGTTGTTATCTACGATTCCTGCTATCCGTCCCACAGTCTCAGAATTGCGCCGAGCAAGCAGCAGAATTCTTTCGGAGAATTTCCAATATGGATGTTCAAGGGGATCCAACATCCTGCGCACGACCTTTTTGAGAGGCGGCACCCAGTTAGGATGTTCTCTGTAAATCTTCCAGGGCAAGTCTATAAAGGCACGGAGATCCGCAGGGCTCTGGACGGGAACAATTTCCAACTTGGACATAAACGTTTCTCTCCTCAAATGTTGTGACCGCAAAAGGATAATACCCTGGATAGCTCAGAGGCGATTTCAAAGTAGCGGCCAATTACTCAGGAGATAGTTTACAACCTTCGGACGTGTCTTGGCAAGAAATGACTGTTCTCTGAAACTTGAACCATTTCGCCTTGAAGCAGGCAACATACGCGAAAAACCTTTCCGGTGAGTTCTCGGGGCGCACCGAAGTCTCGCCGTAGGTACGGGAGTCCGGTCGCTGGAAACGGTTTCGTTAAACTGCTTGTTAAATACGCCCATTATAATGAAATGTTGTCAGGCGATTTCGAGAACCAATTTTTAGCGTTACGAGAGATATCGTGTGTGGTATATTAATTAGTTATTTGAAGAGTACATTTCAGGAGCACAGAATGTCGATTGAACGTGAATACCCCTTAATCGCCTTCACATGGAACCCCAAAGATATTAAATCGTCCGTTTTGGAAGCGGCGCGTCGTACAAGCACCACGGCCATTTTCGATGTCAGCTCCATGGACCTAAATTCAGCCGCAGCAGCAATTGTGAAAGCCGATATGGGGGCTGATTGGGCCGAAGTCAAGGTTGCTCCCGAGAGCCTTGAAGGGACCGCGCTCAAAGATTTCCTTAAAGAGACCGATATTACTGGTGTATGGACAGAATTGATCCCTTCTCTTCTCAATAAAGAACCGTCTGTATATCTCGAGGCATTAGATAAATTGTCCGAAGAGTTCAGATGCTGTCCTGTGGTGGGAGACATTGATCTCATCGACAGTATTGTACGAGACCATCCAGGGATCAGGCATATAGCTCTTAAAGGTTCAGAAGCCGCAGGTTTCGTGAGTTCTGAAAACCTTCTTACCCTTTACGCAACAGCCCGGAGCATTATCGATGGCCGAGAGAATCCCCCTCACCTTTATCTTTGGGGAGGCATAGCTACCCCCGAAGCGGCTGCGGCATTTCTGGCCACGGGCATCAAGGGCATAGTGTTTGAAAGCCTGCACTGGCTCACTGATCTCGTTTCGCTGGACGATTCGGTACGAGAAAAAATATCCAAACTCCGTCCCGAACATACAGATCTCGTCGGCTTGAATCTTCAGGTTCCTTGTCGTCTTTTCAATAAGGGTAATTCTTTGGCAGTGAAAGAACTGAAAGAGTTTGCCGGGTCCCTTTGTGGGGGTGAAATCAGGGACGAACAACGGCGTTTTTTTGCGGAGAGAATCAAAAAGGAATCGGTCAATCCTTTGGAGAGCACCTTTTCAAGAGAGGAGCTATTGCTTCTTGGTGTTGAAGCTGCTTTTGCCCAATCTTTCGTAAAACGTTTCGGAGAATCAACAGAAGAAGCCATCGATCGCTTCTTGCAAGAAGTCGAAAGACAGGTATCCCTTGCCTCAGAAAAGGAAAAGGTCTTCTGCGAAGGTCCGGTAACCGAAGACATGGGTACAAGATATGCCATGGTTCAGGGGGCCATGTCCTGGATCACCGACGTGCCTGAATTTGCTCTGAAAGTAGCTGAGGCCGGGGCATTACCAACAATAGCCTTGGGGCTTATGTCCCTGACCGTCATTGAGAACAAGCTGGGAAATCTCAAGGGCATAATGGGAGATAGACCGTTTGCACTAAACGTCATCACCTTGCAAGAAAATCCGTTTCGAGATGAGCAGCTTGCGTGGATAAAAGATCAAAAGCCGCGTTTCGCAGTGATTGCAGCGGGAGAACCTTCCCATGCAAAGGAATTATTAGAAAGCGGCATAGAGGTTATGTATATAGCCCCGAATGAGAGGCTGTTGGAATTGGCTTTCGGAGCGGGTGTGAGATACGTAATCTGCGAGGGTAATGAAGCGGGCGGACATGTCGGAGAACATTCTACCACCACTCTGGCTCAATTAATCCTGGACCGTAAAGTCATGGAGCCCGAACTCTTTGAAGGCCGACGCATAATACTCGCGGGCGGAATATGCGACAGGCAAAATGCATTTATTGCTGCCATGCTGGGAGCTAACGCAATTCAGGTGGGAACGCCTTACCTCATTACGAAAGAAATTGTTGAAACAGGAGCACTCACGGATCTCTATCAACGAATGATTCTCGAAGCTAAACCGGGCTCAACCGTAATCACAGGTGAAGGGACAGGTCTCAGGGTCCGGTCTTTAAAGACACCCAAGATGGAAGCTGTATGCTCTATCGAGAGGGATTTCGCAGCAGGTTCTACGGATGAGGG
>CAIXMD010000399.1 GCA_903920415.1 uncultured Desulfomonile sp. | reverse complement strand
TTCTGGAGCTGTTTCTGATCGACATCGTGCTGATACTGCCCTACCCCGATGGATTTAGCCTCTATCTTTACGAGCTCCGCTAACGGATCCATCAGACGACGTCCAATGGATACCGCGCCACGCACAGTCACATCGAACTGGGGAAATTCATCCCTTGCTACTTTCGAAGCCGAATAGATTGACGCCCCATCCTCGCTAACCATAAATACCTGAAGAGTACGGTCAAAACTGATTTTCTTAATGAATGCCTCTGTCTCCCGGCTTGCAGTTCCGTCTCCAATAGCAATCGCATCAATTTTATAGGTGCTCACCAGTGCAGAGACCTTTCGGATCGACTGACTCACCTCCGACTGTGGCTGATGGGGATAGATTGTCTCGTTATGAATCAGATTCCCCTGAGCATCAAGGCAGACTAATTTACATCCACTTTTAAATCCGGGATCGAGAGCCAGGACCCGCTTCTGTCCCAGTGGCGCAGCAAGAAGCAACTGCCTTAGATTTTCAGCAAAGACCCTTATTGCCTCTGTATCGGCCTGTTCCTTCGACATACCAAAAAATTCGGTTTCGATCGCCGGAGCCAACAACCGTTTATAGCTGTCTTTCACGGCCAACGACACCTGAACCCCGCTATCATTACGACCTTTCACAAAATAATGGTCCAGTGAAGTAATGGCTTTCTCCTCATCAGGAGCCACACCCAGCTTCAGGAACCCCTCTTTTTCCCCCCGGCGCATTGCCAGTAACCGGTGTGAAGGACAACGCCTGAGCGGTTCAAAAGAATCGAAGTAATCCCTGAATTTTACCCCCTCCTCCTCTTTCCCTTTAACAACACGGGCCGAGATAACACCATCGCGGGAAAAAAGATTACGCACAATATTCCGGGCATTTTGATTCTCATTGATCCATTCTGCAATAATATCCCTTGCACCTGCAAGCGCCTCTTCTGCATCAGCGACCGAATCGTTCAGGTACTGAAGCGCCCGGTTTTCAGGATCCGGTTCATACTGTTTAAAAATAAGGGAAGCAAGCGGTTCCAGTCCTTTCTCGCGTGCCACTGTTGCACGTGTCCGCCGTGTGGGTTTATACGGAAGGTAAATATCCTCCAGTTCGTTCAGATCATAACATTGTTCAATCTTCGACTGCAATTCAGGGGTTAGAAGATCCTGCTCACCAATGGTCTTGAGGATGGTCACCTTCCGTTTGTCGAGCTCATCAAACTGCTCCTTATGCGACAATTTCCCGGAATACTACCTGAACTGCAGGAACGCCGTCATCATAAAATCTCATTGCCATCACATCCACTGTTACCGTTGTCCCATCAACCCGGAAAAATTTCTCCCTTATGACTGGAGCGGGTACAAGTTGGTCAGCACTCATTTTCCTTATGCGTTCTTCCATATCCCTGCGGGAGTCCGGGTGAATCAGATCAAAAATTGATCTGCCAATGAGATCCTGTGGTGTTGCAGCGCCCAGAATCTTTGCGGCTTTCTCGTTGAGATAAGATATTTTCTGGTTTTTGTGGATTGCAATTGCATCAAACGATTGCTCGATAAGATGCCGGTACCGTTCTTCGCTGGAGCGCAGCGCATCTTCTTTTGCTTTTCGTTCGGTGATGTCCATTAAAGAAGCGATGGACTGTCTTGTTCCCGGAATGGAATCTGCTGTGAGGAGGATGGTGCGGATATTACCTGACCTTGTAATGAACCGGAACTCGTAGGATTTCAAAGCCATCTGCCCATTTTGCCGTCTCAGTTCATGCTGGGCAAGCATACCATCAAGATCTTCTTTGACCACAAACTCTGTCCATCTCTTTTTTCCTTCAATCTCCTGTTTTGAATAGCCCGAAAGGTGTTCGAATTCGGTATTGGCAAGACTGATTATGGTTTTTTCTTCAATAAGGACGGTAGCAGTCCCCGTATTTTCAAAAACTGTACGATACCGGTCTTCGCTCTCCTTTAATGCCCGCCCTGACTGTTGGCGCTCGGTGATATCCCTGATAATTGCGAGCACCAGTGTCTGGCCACGGAACTCAAAGAGGTGTGCGCTGATCTCGACCGGAATTTTCCGGGAGTCTTTTGATTGCAGAACACTCTCAATTGTGATGTGCCCTTTTTTCAGCAACTGCCTGCCGCTCTGTCGGGTCAATTCGAGTAACTCCGGTGCTACAAGATCCTGTGGCAACATGTGGAGGAACTCTTCACGATTATATTTCAGAACCCGGCAGGCAGCATCATTGACTTCGATATA
>CAIXMD010000398.1 GCA_903920415.1 uncultured Desulfomonile sp. | reverse complement strand
TGCTTGTTGAAAAAAGGAAGCATGTGACCACCATAGACGGAACGGCTAGGATTTTGTCCCCAAGCCCACTCCCGATCCTGGGGAGGTATCCACAAAGGTTTATCGTCAAAAATGCGCATGATGTAGAACGAACCGCGAGGCGTAGGGAATTCGCCTGACCCAAGGCCTGCTTTGCATTCAAACAACAGGGATCTGGCCTGTGAGATTTTCATTCCAAAAAGCTTCACCGAGTAATTCGCGCGATCCACCTGAATTTCAAAACTGGAGAACAACCTTCTCGGATCGCCGACTAGGCGACCATTGGAAGAAAGTGCTTCACCGGAATCGAGAACCCTGATTCCGTCCCTGCCGGCAGCAGAAGTTCCGGGATGTAAAGAGGCAAGCCTGACCAAACCTTTCTGTAGGCGTTGAAACGACATGCTGCCAGGAAACAAAGCTTCAGATGGTAACTCCTTAATCCCTTGTCGATGGCCGAGAATAAGTCTTTCAAGATCCAGGCTCCCCAACGAATTAGAATCTTTTACTTCCACAGGCCCTGCAAGGCTCATAAGCAGTTCCTGTACAAAGGTGTCCCTTGACCAGGCCTCAGGTGTCCCATGCCAAGGCAAAATCGCTAAAAGAGTCAGTATTGAGGAGCAGATACCAATGCGCAAAATGAATGACATTCCATCACCTCTGAAAATGAATGTGATGCACGTCCCGGAAAGTAAACCGGACTTGTTCAGACTGCCTGAACGCAATTAGATAATAAGAATAGAGGGTAAGTCAAGGCATAATGCGCAGTCAAGTCTCTCAACAGGTCCGGCAGAGTCAGCATTAGACAACAGCGGGTAACCCTTTATACTGGAAGTTACGATGATCCAGTGCATTTATGAGAAATTCTTCACTTTACCCGGAACGACCCTTTTCAAAGTCAGTGCCTATGCTTCTGCTTCTCATTGGAATTTTCCGGCCAGCAGTCTATTTACGTTTCCTCCCAGTATGTCTTCTCGAACATTTCCGTGGATTCCAGCCTTATCGAAATCCTTGAGATAGCGGACAAGGGGCAGCAGCGGAAAATCACTGCCGAAAAGGATCTTATCCGATCCCATGATACTGCAGGCCACATCGTAGATCTTGGCGTCGTAGAGAAAAGGCGAGGCTGCAGTATCGATGTATGTCCTGGCTAAAGCGCTGCGGATCTCGGGCATTAAAGAGTAAATGAAGACCCCCCCCCCAAAGTGGGCAAGGATGAAATCCACATCCGGGTTATCTGAAATTACCTGGAGCAATCCAGAAAAATCTACGGGGATCTTACCCGGATAATTGTGCCCTACGGGCTCATTGACGTGGATGAGCACCGGTACTGTCTTCATGGCCGCCAATCTAATTATTGGATAAAGGGCATCGAGGTCGATGCGACTCCATCCTCTGTGGTAAACCGCCAACTCCCCAAGACCCGCAAAACCTCCCTCGAGTGTGCGCTCGGCCTCTTTGTACGTTGGTTCCCCTAAATCTGACGAGAGTACGGCAAAAGGAATGATTCGTTCCGCATGGCTTTGGTGAAACGACCAGATCTCGTCATTGTTTTCCTTGACAAGATCTCGATCTTCCCAGGGAAACCCGAATACTATAGCCCGATTTATGCCTGAGTCGTCCATATACGCGATAATTTCATCCCCGGAGACGATTCTGGCTTTCTCCGTTGAATAGATTGAACCAAAAGGCTGATCGCTCTTACAGAAAGGAGTCCTGTCCCGCAGTACCTTTCGAGGGAGCAGATGAACATGCGCATCAATAATCATGCTGTGCACACCTTGTTGCTGATGCCTGGAATTGCTCTTGTTCAGGATTTTACAACGAGCGCTTAAGCTTGACAATACCTCCAGAATACTTAATTATTTTGGAGTAAGGCTGGTTTGGGCCATTGGGAGAAGTTGCAATTATGACAGTACTGTTTGAAAGTACGGAACTCGACAAGGAGCTTCTTATTCAGTTGAGCTAACGATTCAGAGGAGACCTTGACATGGCGAGTAAGGACTTCTACGGGATTCTCGGCGTCAAAAAGAATGCCGCTGATTCGGAGATAAAGAAGGCATACCGTAAGCTTGCCCGGAAATATCACCCTGATGTTAACCCAGGTAACAAAGAGGCAGAAGAAAAATTCAAGTCGCTTTCCGAAGCTCACGAAGTACTCTCTGATCCGGAAAAACGAAAAATTTACGATGAATTCGGATCAGAAGGAATGAGGGCCGGCTTTGATCCGGAACAGGCCCGACAGTACCGTCAGTGGCAGGATGCCGGGGGATCTGGGAAGCGGGCGGGGGGTTTTGGCGGCGGATTCTCTTCAGACCAGGGCGAGTTCAGATACTCCGGATTTGAGGATGTCTTCAGCGATCTCTTCGGTTCGGGTGGAAGCGCTGGAGCAGCAAGCGGACCGGCAAAGGGACGAGACATTGAATCTACCCTGGAAATTGACTTTAATACCGCTATCAAAGGAGCTACTACGAGGATCACCCTCCAAATGGATTTGTCCTGTGCAAATTGTGGAGGAACGGGCCGCGTAAGCGCGTCCAAAGATTCCGTGTGCAAGACTTGTAAAGGCACAGGACAGACTAAAGTAGCCCAAGGACCTTTCAACTTCAGCCAGCCTTGTCCGGAATGCGGTGGTACAGGCCGGTCTGGAGAAATTTGCCCGAGTTGTAAAGGGACTGGAGTTGTTGCAGGAGCCGAAACAATAGATGTGAATATTCCAGTAGGAGTTAATGACGGCTCCCGCATTAGACTCTCCGGGAAAGGAGGTCCTGGAAGAGCCGGAGGGCCACCCGGAGATCTGTATATTATAACTCGTGTAGCCACGCATCCGATATTTAAGAGGGAAGGTGACTCACTACGAGTGGAAATCCCCGTTACCGTCAGTGAAGCAATGATCGGCGCCGAGGTCACCGTCCCTACTCCGGAGGGCCCTGTTCAGTTGAAAATTCCCAAGGGCACCAAATCAGGACAGCGTCTGAGGCTAAAAGGAAAGGGGGTTCCAAATCTTAAGACCAAGGTCCCGGGAGACCTTTATGTAACTGTGAGGGTTCAGACCCCTTCTACTGACAATCCTGAGGCGCTGGCAGCGGCTCATACCCTTGATCGATTCTACCGGGGAGACATCCGAAGAGACATCCGACTCTGAAATCACAGCATCAAACGGTGGATCCATACAACAGTCAGGACATTACCATGGCACAAGATTATTACTACAGGGAACAGATCATTGAAATTTTCGGGTTTGAGGAAAATTTCCTTGACGAACTTGAATCTGAGAAACTGGTTAGTTGCGAAGAATTGAAATCCACCCAGGAGAGGGTTTTTCCAGTAGATCAGGTCGAGCGAATACGCATTATATTCAATCTTGTCAGTGAGTTGGAAGTTAACTTGGCAGGTGTTGAAGTGATTTTGGAGATGAGAGAGAATATGATACGTATGCAGAGGCAATTTGACCAGATCTTGGAAGCTATTGTTAAGGAACTAAAATTGAGGTTACCTCAGATTTGATGGTGTCGAAGGCAGGCAATAGGGAAAAGTTTTGCAGTAGATTCTAATCCGAGGGCCGCGCCAGGCTTTGAATCAGCACTTCAAGGTTGGAAAGGAAATGATGCGGGGCTGTGTCACTGTTATCGTATTGTTTATGTTAATCTTCCCCTTTGTTCCACCCCGTTGTGTATACTCACAGACAACTGCGCGAATCCTAGAGCAAACAAGATCTGAAAGAGATCCGGTCAGACGGATTGAACTTCTGGACGTGGTCCTAAGAAATCAATCCCTCCATGGCAGAACACTTTCCTCATTTTTTTTTGAACGCGCCATTGCTTACAAGGAAATTAATGACTGTTTTCGGGCCATAGAGGATTTTGATTCGGCTCTTGCGCACTCTAGAAGCGCCTTTTCAGCCCTTATCGAAAAAAGCGAGTGCTTGATCCGGATTGACCAGTTGGATGAAGCATCCCGTGTTTTGGAACTTTATTTACTCTCAAAGCCGGGCGAAGCAAGAGCCTACGTGCTCAAGGGAATGATCTACGAAAAGGAAGGGTTCCTTTCAAAGGCTGAGGATGAGTTTAGTCGTGCTGTTTACTACGAGCCCCAATCAATATTAGCTCTGGAAATGAGGGCAAAGGTCAGATTAAAAACGGGAAAACCCCGCAAGGCCCTTGAGGACGTCAACCAGTTGCTCCGCTTGGATCCTCGCCAGGCAGAGCACTACATTACGAGAGCACAGGTTCACGCCAAGCTAAAGGATTTCTCCGGTGCCCTTTCGGATTATTCTCAGGCTGAACAACTCCTTCCTCATGATGATAGAATCGTTAAAGAAAAGGTTCTCATATACTTCAAGACTGAACAACCGGAGAAAGCATTGAGTGCCGTGGTGCGCAGTCAGGGGTCAAGACCTGAGGACCTGGAAACACTCATATTACAGGCTAGGGCTCACATACTCCTGAAGAATTACAAAAAAGCCGAGTCGATTTTAAAGACGGCTATCTCCGGTAACCCGACCCACGCTCCCGCCTACCTTTATACGGCGGTTGTATTGATGCGTCGTCACGATTATGATGGGGCATTGGAGAATCTGAACCGTGCTATCGAGCTTGATCCGAAACTTGTAGATGCCTTTAAGGAGAGGGCTCGTGTCTTTCTCGATCTACGCGACCCAGTGCGGGCTGCCTCGGATCTTACCGCGGCTGCAAACCTCGATCCGTCCGATGGCGAAATTTACGCCTTGCGTGCACTAACCAGTTTTCAGAGGATGCTTTACGACGCGGCAATCGGGGATTACTCGAGAGCATTGGAGAACCTGCCGGGGGATGCCCGGGTACTATATGACAGAGCCGTCGCGTATATATGTAAAGATGAAAACCAGTTAGCCCTAAACGACTTGAACTCACTTCTTCGTGTGAAACCTGATGCACCACGCGCATTAGGTCTTCGCGCAATTGTCTATTTTACTCTGGGTGATCATACGAGGGCATTGGAAGATTTTAATAAAGCTATCGTGGTTAGTCCCCAAGACCCACAGATTTGGAACAATCGAGGTTTTTTTTACCATAAGATTGGAAAAAGTGAGCCGGCAGCGGAAGACTTGAACCGTGCTCTTAAATTGTATCCTGATTACGAAAATGCGCGGTACAATTTGGGACTCGTAATTGAGTCCCATTCCAGCACAGTTACATCTGAAAATGTTTTGATACCAGTAGCCGAAGGGCCGCCGGCTACGGCGGATCAATAGGCTTCACAGCAGCACCCAATGAAGAAGCAATACCAGGGAATTTTGGCAGATCTCGACGGCACAGTTAACCGAGGTAATCTTCTTGTCGCGGGTGCTGAAATCACATACAGGTGCCTTTCGTCGAAGGGGGTACGATGGGTGTTCGTTTCTAACAGTGCTACCCGTTTGGCTTCGGATCTGGCTGATAAAATCAATGGGCTTGGGTTGCCGGTTGCCGGTGATCAGGTCATTAATTCAGCGACCGCCCTTATTCATGCTCTTGAAAAGGATTACTCGGAATCCAGGGTAATGGT
>CAIXMD010000397.1 GCA_903920415.1 uncultured Desulfomonile sp. | reverse complement strand
TGTTGGCACAGGGCATCCCTCCGGAAAAAGCATTGCCTTTCGGCGTCTATGTCCACGGCCTGGCTGCCGACAGGCTGGTTCAACGGGATGGACCGCGACCCGTAGTCGCTGGAGACATAATTGAAGAACTCTCCAAAACCTTGGGAGATATCGGCGCGGCGGCTGAACGGGACAAGGCTCGGGAAGTTGTATAGCCGGCGCCAAAATGAATGTCCTGTTCGGTTCTTGTAATGTGCTCCACCCCATGGTAGAGGCTTGCCTCGGGAGAGAGGGGCTTTGACCGAAATTTCCAGTGATCAACGGATAAATACCAACTGCTCTCAGAAGTCTGAATCAATGGACGAGATACCCTCCTGCGCCGGATCGAACTTAGTTGAAAATCAAGGGATCGAAAACGTCGGATTCCTGGATCTTGGCCACGTTATTGAAATCCTCAAACCCCTCCGTGTCAAAGGTCCTGCAAACGGTCCACTCTCAGGGGTATCCATCGATACCCGTAAGCCAATGGGTGAGGATCATATCTTCTGGGCCATCAAGGGCACACATTTTAATGGGAACGACTTTGCTGAAGAAGCCTTGCGATGTGGAGCAAAAGCCGCTGTAGTCAGCCGAGATGATCTCTTTGTAAAGGAACTCCCTGAAGGGTCCACCTTGATACAGGTTCCTGATACCCTTAATGCTCTGCAAAAACTGGCGGCACATTACCGCGGCATGTTCAACTATCCGGTGGTCGGCATCACCGGTAGCAACGGCAAGACCTTGGTGAAGGAGATGCTTGCTTCAATCCTTTGCCTGGAGCGAAAAACTTACCGATCCCCCTTATCATACAACACCCAGGTTGGAGCCGCACTGGGACTGCTCGGCATGAGGCCGGAACACCAGGTGGCGGTCATAGAAGCAGGAATCAGCCGTCCCGGAGAAATGGACCGCCTCGAGAGCATGATCAGGCCTGACCATGGGATATTGACCATCATCAGCAAAGCTCATATCGGGGGCCTCGGGAGTCTTGAGAATACCCTGGAAGAAAAACAGAGACTTTTTGAGAACCTCGGAGTTGACTCATTCCTTGTAATCAATGCTGATGATCATTTAAGCATGAGCCTCTTGGGGCGATCCCGTGCGAATGTCGTCACCTTCGGATTTTCCAGCGGTGCCGACGTAAGGGCCGAGGAAGTAGTCTCCCTGCCGGAACGGGGTCATCAGTTCCATATGAGGCTGTTCAACGAGAGACTGGACATACAACTTCCCGTGGCCGGCCGCTTCAACATACTCAATGCTCTTGCAGCTTCTGCTGCTGCGACTCTCCTGGGAGCATCACCGGAAGCCATACGCAAAGGGCTCCAGGAATTTCATCCCTCGCCCATGAGACTGGAGATACACACCACGATAACGGGTGTGACCCTGATTAATGACACTTACAACTCAGATCCCGCGTCCATCAAAGGGGCTCTGGATGTTCTGGCCAAAGTGGGCGGCGGCCGGCGAAAAATAGCGATCCTAAGCGAAATGCTGGACCTGGGACTGCACAGCAGGGAAGAACATTTGGCTGTCGGAAAAGATGTGGTGAGAGCCGGAGTGGATCATCTCATCACCGTGGGAGAAAATGCCTGGCTGATCGGCCAAGCAGCGGCTCTTGAGGGCATGAGCCACAAGCGCATTACTGAAACTCGCAGCTATAATGAAGCGGCGGCTGAACTCGATAAGATCATGAACCGCGGGGATGTGGTCCTGTTCAAGGGGTCCCGGTGGTTTAGACTTGAGCGTATAGCAAAGGAATTGGTCGGTTCCATAGGCCCCACGAGACTGGTCGTCAACCTCGATGCCATTGCAGCGAATATCAAAACCATCCGGGGCATTGTGGGAGAGAATGTCGAGATCATGCCCGTGGTCAAGAGTTTTGGGTACGGAAATGATTCCATTCGAACGTCAAGAGTTGCCCTGGAGAACGGGGTCAATTACCTGGCCGTGGCATTTCCCGATGAGGGTACGACTTTACGAGAAAATAGGATTGAAGCCCCGATTTTGGTATTCAACGTACTTTTTGAGGAAGTTGACAAAATCGTCAGGTATGGATTGAGTTCGGTGGTTTCTTCCTTGGAATTGGCGCTCGCTCTCAACAGTGCTGCTACCAGGAGGAAAAAGATCCCAGTTCATGTCAAAATCGACACCGGTATGGGCCGATCCGGAGTATGGGTGGATGATGCGGTCCCTTTTATTGAGAAAGTCTTGGAAATGCGGCATCTTGAAGTAGAGGGGGTCATGACCCATTTTTCCAGTGCAGATGACCCTGGATCCGATGCATATACCCTTGGGCAGATCGATTGCTTCGAAAATCTTCTGAAGGAATTGAAGAGTAGAGGTCACAGCTTTCGCTATATACATGCCGGGAACACTGCTGCGCTCGTCAGGTTTCCGCAGACCCACTACAACATGGTGAGGCCGGGTCTCGGGATTTACGGTATGTACCCATCCGAGGCTGTGCGCTCCTTGGTGTACCTGGAACAGGTAATAACCTTTTCCACGAAGATCTCCCAAATAAAGGAGCATCCTCCAGGGCGGTGCATCTCGTACAACCGGCGGTTCGTAACCTCCAGGAATAGCCGTATCGCAACCCTGTACGTGGGGTACAACGATGGCTATCCGCGATTTCAATCAAATGTGGGACAAGTCTTAATTAGCGGCCGCAGAGTTCCTGTAGTGGGAACCGTCTGTATGGATGCCATAATGGTGGACGTCACCGACATTCCGGAAGTGAAGGTTGGTGATGAGGCAGTACTTATCGGACGCCAGGGAGATGAAGAAATCCTTGCTGATGAGATAGCTGCCAATGGGCAAACAATTAATTACGAAATAGTGTGCAAAATTTCGCCTCGAGTCACCAGGATCTTCGTCCAAAGCTAAAAACC
>CAIXMD010000396.1 GCA_903920415.1 uncultured Desulfomonile sp. | reverse complement strand
TTCTTCAAGCGGTCTGATAAGGTTGGCGATTTCATGCGCCCGTTTACCCTTCAGTAATGGGACACTAAGACGCTTGCAGAGGTCGTAGTATGTTTCATCGATTACAATCTCACGCTGCTCGTATAGGTTGGTAAACCCTGGGTAAAGCGAAAGAGCTTCTTTGGCGGGAAAGAATATGGGCGGATCAAAACTATGATCAAGCGGCCTCAGAATGAGGGACACGTCCTTAGAACTGTTGGTCGCAAAGGAGAACTTCAAAGAGTCCCTATCACCAAAATTGGCTTCCAGTTCGGCTCGTGCGCGACCTCTTCCACGACGGCATAATCTGCCCAAGGTATCAGGCTTGAAAACGCCGATTAGTTTTTCCGCTATTCGACGCTGAATAACGCTCTTGCTCATTCCAGAGAAAAACAACACGCCGGGATCGTTATCTTGATGTCGGCCCATTTCATGGCGCACGTATGCCACAGAATATGCGAGTTTCAGGAGATGACTCTTTCCTGTCCCATTCTCTCCGATAATTACATTGAGACCGGGAGAAAACTCGAACAAGGAATCAGAGAATACGGTAAAATTCTTTATGGCTAGTGAATGCAGCACTTGGCGCCTCCTTCTGCATGCTTCCGGGAAATACCAAGGCACCCCCTCGCTTGGGCATCATAGATGAACCTTCGAACAGGGGTGCCCTTGAAAAATACCATACCGTGGAGACCAAGCTAAAGGCCGAAAGCCGCTCTCATTTCAAGGACTAAATATAATTTACTTTCCTTTTTTAACGTGTCTCCTTCTTCTGAGTCCTGTGATGCCTCTCATGATTTGACGGTGTTGGCTCTAATCAGGCCGGTTGAGGGCATAGAGGATGACTGAGACGATAAGACAAGCCTACGCGGAATTCAATGCAATTCTTTGAATCCCGGGATACCCTGCTTGATTCTCCAGATATGACGCGAATTAGTTTTGGTGTCACGAGATTTACTGATTTCATCCGGCGGATTTGGGATTGAGACTGCAATTGACTTTGGGGCGACGGATAAGTACTCTGAAATGCCGGTGTAGAATGAAAGAGTTTGAAAAGGAGCATGTAACCATGATGATACTATTGTTGAAGGGATCCCTTATAAGCCTTTGCGTCTTTGTGTGCCTGACAATGATCGTTAATGCCCGGACGGAATACGAGAAAGCTACGTTCGCCGGCGGATGTTTCTGGTGCATGCAGCCGCCCTTTCAAAAACTCAAGGGTGTCGTAGATGTGGTATCGGGTTATACGGGCGGCATTGCCTCGGGTCCGACCTATGAGAATTACGCGGAAAAGGGCCATATTGAAGCCATACAGATCACCTATGATCCCTCAATAATAGCTTATTCAGAAATTCTGGACGTGTTCTGGAAGCAGATAGATCCTACTGACCCAGGTGGACAGTTCGTTGACAGAGGGCCGCATTACCGGTCAGCGGTTTTTTACCACAACGAAGACCAGGAACGGCTGGCGGAAAGATCAAAACAGGAACTCGGAAAATCCGGGAGATTCGATAAGCCCATAGTGACCGAGATAATCAAAGCATCGGAATTTTATAAAGCCGAAGAATATCATCAGGATTACCACGAAAAAAGCCCGATCCGATATAAATTCTACCGGTTCAATGCCGGCCGTGACCAGTATTTGGCAAAGGTATGGAGTGGGGATAAGGATCAAAAAGACCAGAAGGAAAACGGCCAAAAACAAAAAAAATTCAGCAAGGAAGAAATAAAAAAGAGATTAATCCCTGTGCAGTATAAAGTGACGCAGGAAAACGGAACCGAACCGGCATTCCAAAATGAATACTGGAATAATGAAAAACCAGGGATCTATGTGGACATTGTTTCCGGTGAGCCTCTTTTCAGTTCCCTGGACAAATTTGATTCCGGCACGGGTTGGCCTAGCTTCACCAGGCCTCTGGAACCGGAAAACATTTTGGAAAAACAGGACAAAAGCTTTTTCACCACACGCACGGAGGTTAGAAGTAGAAATGCCGACTCTCACCTCGGGCATCTATTTAATGACGGGCCTATGCCGACTGGCCTCCGTTACTGTATGAATTCCGCTTCACTCCGTTTTATCCCCAAAGAGGATCTGGAAAAGGAAGGCTACAGCCAATATAAAAAGCTTTTCGAAAAATAAGTAACAACAGAGCCATTTTTTTTTGGAGTGAAGCTGATTCACGCTCAGAGATCAAGTTATACCGAAGTTACACTTTTCCATCAAACGGGAGTCGATGAAGTACTTTCATACGTAAATTTAAGGAGTCTCTAAATGAGCATTGGCTCTTCTCAACAAAACGTCTTTAACCTTAAGATCCTCTTCGTCTTGTCTTTCGGACATCTCGCAACGGACATTTGTCAGAGTGCGCTGCCCGCTATTTTACCCTTTCTGAAAGCT
>CAIXMD010000395.1 GCA_903920415.1 uncultured Desulfomonile sp. | reverse complement strand
TCAGCCATTCCCGGGTTTCAGGATATTCACCAGGTCCGGTTCAGCGGCCGGAGCATGCCCATGGCAGTGCTGGGAAGTTTCAAGGAATTCCTCGAAGTGAAAACAGGGGGCGGTTCCCGAGGCTCACCCGTGTATTACTCGGTGCAAAACTGCTCACTCTGCGTGTGGCCTCCTCCTCTCACGGACATGGCATCCGGCTATTGCATTTACCATTCATACCTGCCGGCTGCCCTCACGTGCACACAGGATAACCCGGACCCGCCCGTTCCTCGTGCCCATGATTCAGCTTTTGTCTATTTTGTGCTCCGGCAGGCATTTCTCAGGGACCGCCATGCGCCGGGAGCTGATCAGAAATATCAGGAATATGCACAGTTGTACGAAAGAGAGAAACAAAAGCTGCTCGGCGAGGGTGACCCGCCGCAACTCAGTCTGCGGCCTTCCAGGTGAAGCCTTATCGGCAAGCCCTATAAATTTGTAGCCAAAATTAATGTCGCAATATCTTTCAAAATCCCCCTTTTCCAAAGGAGGGGTCGAGGAGTACAAGTGTCGGCATCATCACAGGAATCCTACCACGTCATAAACCTGTTCGACTGGACAGGAGGCATCCGGAATAACCGCAGCAATCCGCTGAGTTATCCACCGAACTGCTTGATGTGGGGCGAAAACGTAGACCTTGTGAACAGGGGGCTGGAGACTCGGCGAGGCTATGAACTCATGGGTACGCTCCCGGACCAAAGCGGAATGTCCGGAGGCACAGGAGCCGCGTGTGAAGTCCGCGGGCTTGCACAGGTACGGTTTCCCTTTGCAAAGAAAAACTACCTAATCGCCCAGGCTGAGGACAGCTCCGGCCACAATCGGCTCTATGCCTGCCTTGACGAACTACCCGTATCTTCTGGAAGCGGCTCATGGACCGAAATCTATGATTTGAGTTCCGGAGCCGGGGTTGTATCAATAACCACTCTCAACGACCGGGCGATCATTACCGAGGGTCAAAAAAACCCGCCTTTAGTGTTTGCCGGGTGTATGGACCCATCCGGAAGCGACTGGGCCGTGCCCAGGGCTGCTTTTGTCACCTACAACAGCGGGGTGGACCAGCACGATATCACGGCCGCAGTCTGTGACGGCGACCCGGAAACCTTTGAGGACATCAGTTATTTGGACGCTAATTCGGGCTGGGTCAGTGTCTGCGTGGATATGTCGGGAGTTGTCGGTTTTCGCTTTGACATGGAATCCGGCAACTCCCAGTCCGGTGAGCTGATTGTACAAGGCTATTCCGGTGCGTGGGGAAGCGGTTCGGGATGGCGGGACACTACGTCCGGGTTAAGCAAAGACGGCATAGTAATTCATTCCGGTGGAATTTTCTCTGCGGCTTACCATGTGGAGAACAGCCTGCCCGGCTACTGGTTCAGGTTCAGATGGGCAAGCGGAACAGCAGGCAATGTCCTTGTGCGCAGGATACTATTTCAAGCCCCCTGCCAACGCCTCCAGGTCATCGGAGACAGCAGGCCGGATTTGGTCCTCGGAATGCTCTACTGGGATGAATCGGAAAAAACCGCGAAAGATTTTACTTCTGAAGTGAGCGATGCAGCATCTTCAACTTTTGCCAGGCTGAATGACGGAGCATCCGATAACCCTGTGGGAATGGGAAGCGCCGATGCACTTTACGTCGGTTATCCGACAAGATTTGAAGCAGTGGAGGTTGTTCTTCACAATGATTACAACAACAAGAATTCCGCGGCCATGTCCGGCTCTTACTGGACCGGCACACAATGGGCAGGCCTCATTGGTTTCAAGGACAGCACCCAGGAACCCGTGGGGAAAACGCTCGGGAAAAAAGGCAAGATCGAATGGGTAATCCCATCGAACTGGAAGCAGAACCGGCCGATCAGCGCTCAATTCGCCCAGGGCTACTGGGTTCGGCTGAAAGTTTCTTCCAACCTGACGCCCAAGACGTATCTCAGTGAGGTCGGAATATGGCCTGTTCTCGATCCATTGAAGAAAATCAAGCTTGCCGTGACCGTGCGGGACAGGATTGTGTTGTGCAACCGATCCGATGCGCCGAACAGGGTCGAAATATCCAGGCGACTTGAACAATACGGTTTTGCCGGTACGGATTCTTCGTCCCTTTCCATTGGCGGCCAAGGGGAAATCGTGGCTGCAATAGAGGCTTTCAACCAGGGATTTATTGCCAAGAGCGATGATTGGTATCTCCTCAACGGCAACAGCCCCCAGACATTTTCCGTGGAAAGGTCCGAAGCTGCAGGACAGGCGCCCATAAACAACCGGGTGGTGGTGAGGGCCCCTCACACAGAGCCCGATATGAAGAACCTCATGGGCCTTTACTATATCAATATGGCCGGGGCCTGGTATTTCTCCGGCCAGAAACTCTATCAGATCAGCCAGGACGTTTCCTGGTGGGATCCGGCCACGGACGCATCGAGGCTGGACCTGGACGATCTTTTCAGGGCCTGCGGTTTGTACTGGCCTGAAAAGAACTGGGTGATGTGGTCTGTTCCCATGATCGTGGACGGGACCCGTCAGGCTTTCAACAACCGCCTGATGATCTACGACCTGACGCTGAAGACCTGGCTCCCTTTGTTCACCATAAGCCTGGCCTCCCTGGCATCGGCTTCTCACCACAATCCCGCGGCTCCGGGTAAGCTGGGGCCGGTGGGGATTTACGGCGGTGATTACCAGGGTAGAATAGTGAGGCTTTTCGGATCGACCCGCACCGACCTCGGGCAAGCCATTGAGGGCCGGGTAGAAACAGGCTGGCTGAATTTCGGTTCACCCGAGTTCACCAAGCTGTTGCGCGGGGTCACCATTTTCGGCAAAACAGCGGGCAGTCGTATTACGATTCAAGTCTACAGCGACGGCGAAACTTCTTCACCCGCACTGCTCAACTACCAGGACCTGTCCGGTCCGGGAAGCAAACTCTTCGCTACGGGACAGTTGCCCGAAAATATCCGCGGCCGCTTCTTCAAGTTCAGAATATCTTTTACCGACGTAACCTCTGTTTACGGCTTGCAGATAGCGACATCAATAATTCGGGAGTGGGGAAGCCTGTAATGAGTTCCCAAGAATAATCGCGCAACGGACTTACAGGGGAAAAGGAGCGAACTATGGCGATAACAAATAAGAATCTCGGCACATTTTATTACAGGCAACCCGCCGGGGCAAACCGCTTGCCTGAACCGGCAAAGCGAATAGATCAATACCTGGCAACCCTGAAACAAAGCCGAAACCGGTCCGCTAACCGGCCGATTTCCACCTGGCAGCAGGAAATTGACCGGAAAAGCCAGTCAGACCTGCGTCAAATGGAACTGGAACGCATGAGAGATCTCATGGAAAGGGAACGCAGGTCGGATGTTGCCGCACGCGAGGACAGGCAAAGAGCCCTGGATGAACAATTCGAAAGGGAGACCAATTGGCGCCGGCTCATGCAAAAAGCCAGCCTTGCAGGCAAGGTGGGGAAGTTCGGCGCGGGTTGGGGCCTGGGGGACGATGCGTGGGCGGACCGCCTGGGGGTTGAGATGGGTTATCTGAAGCCATGGGAGCGAAAATTCCAGATGAGGGCAGGCGGGAAATAGTGGTTAATGCTGGATTGGAGCGGCCTTGAAGGAGATTTTTGTTTTAATGTTGACTAGCCAGGTTAACTATGGTTCCATAGTCACAAAAGAGAACATATGATCTCCTCTTGTCTGAGAAATAATTAACCTGCTAGGTAATGTAAGGCCTACGCCGATCCCGTGAACACAAGGAGAATACCATGGAAAACGTCAACCACCGAAAACTCATGTCCAATT
>CAIXMD010000394.1 GCA_903920415.1 uncultured Desulfomonile sp. | reverse complement strand
GGAACCACCAGCAAAGGCTTGAGACCGGTTTTTTGCGGGTCTGTCTCATTTAAGGCAGGCGACAACCCTGCCCCCCTGAGTATAAGCACAAATCGGTAATCACGCACCGGTTTAACGATCAACTCAACATCGGGAAGGGTTATATCATCGATTAGGGCTACCATTTTGGCGCATTCTTCGGTGGAAATTCTACCTGCACGCCGGTCCGTGATTGTGCCTTCCGTGTCAACAGTGCAGAAATTCCCACGCGCCGCAACATCCTTGTCTGTGAGCTTTTCTCCTATGCCCACTGCCTCAAGCACACCTCTTCCAATCATGTACTTCAGAGGGTCATAGCCGAAAAGTCCCAGATGCCCTGGTCCGCTACCAGGTGTTATGCCTATTCCAACCGTATGCATCAGCCCCAGCATACCTTCCCTGGCGAGTCTGTCCAAATTCGGCGTGAACGCGGATTCGAGTTCTGTGGGACCGCACAGTTCTCGGGGAAGTCCCCCCAGGCCGTCCATTACCAGCAGTACGATTTTAGTGTTGTTGCTTTGGGCGAGTGATCTCATGAGATTAAGATCTGTCATATTTCAAGACCTCCAAATGATGTAATAAATGGCCATGACCCGGAACAAATAGAGAAACCGAGTTTCGGCTGGTGGACTAAATTTTGAATCTTAAGACGCTTATTACAACCGGCGATGAATTGAGATCCCATCTCTCCATATTTTACTGCCAAAATTTTGAGAACATGGAGTCCATGGCACGCCATATGGTCATAGCGAAGGTATGCAGAATATCACGCGTAAAGATTTTTATCAGTCCCTTCTTTCTCCCTCCAACAGCTTATCAGTTGAAAGTATGCCGGTCCAATAGATGTTTAGATTTACAGTTAGCTGCTGTTATGTTAGGACGCTTTGGGGCGACAACGAGTAAGGATGAGTTTTAGGAAAACGTTACAAGTCAATGAGTTTATTTAAAAGCTGCATAAAACTTATGAGACCAGCCCAGTGGATCAAGAACGGGTTTGTCTTCATGCCCCTTGTCTTTAGTGCCCGTCTCTTTATCTTGGACGATGTCATTCGGGCCCTGGGTATGTTCACAGGTTTCTGTTTAGCGGCTTCGGCAACTTATATTCTAAATGATTATATGGATATGGAACAGGACAGAATCCATCCTCGGAAAAAAAATCGTCCTTTAGCCAGTGGAGAGATTATACCATCCACCGCGCTGGCTATAGCTGTAGCACTAGTTGTCTCGTTGTTCGCCGGTGCATTTGCCGTGCAAGCTCCTCGTTTAGGCATCATTTGTCTGGTTGCTTACCTGATGCTCCAAATAGCCTACTCAATTAAACTTAAGCATGTCGTAATACTGGATGTGCTTGCAATATCAGGAGGTTTTTTACTCAGGGTTCTGGCCGGGGCGGCGGTGATAGGTGTGGCCGTTTCAAGCTGGCTGATACTCTGCACATTTTCTTTGGCTATTTTTTTGGCCCTGGGAAAACGGCGACATGAGGTGCTCATCCTGACACAGGAGGCTGCCAACCATCGGCCGGTCCTTGACAATTACAATGTCTTGTTGCTGGATCAACTCTTGCAAGTCGTTACCACTTCCAGCTTTATTTTCTACTGCTTATATTGCGTGAGAGGAAACCCGGATACGGGACTGCACTCGGAAAGCTTAATGTTCACTGTTCCTTTCGTAACTTACGGCATATTCCGGTACATGTACCTCATTTATTACCGGGAAGAAGGGGGGTCTCCAACAGCTTTACTCTTGACAGATCCTCCTCTACTTATTTGCACAATGTTGTGGTTGGCAGCTTTCATTAGTATCATTTATTTATAATCGCAACGCATCCTGCATATTCTTTAGGCGATGCTTGGTGTAATGTGATCGGCGCAAAAGAAGGTTAGCGAAATGATCAAAATAGTTTTGTACGTTGTGTACTTCAGCTTCATAGCCGGACTAGGTGTTTTGCTGGGCTGCTACATACACGCGACCCGAGTCAATCAGACCACCTTGATGAGCGGTGTGGCATTTGTCAGGGAACTCCCATATGGAGAGCAAGTCGTTGGTCTCATAGAGACCTCGGTTTTCTCTTACCAGGAGAAAAAGAATTTAGAGCAATATCGCGAGACCCACAAAGGCCGTATCCAGATCGACCCTGAAGTTC
>CAIXMD010000393.1 GCA_903920415.1 uncultured Desulfomonile sp. | reverse complement strand
AGGCATAGGAGGTGCAAAATGGCAGAAGGATATTCAATACTCGTTGACACCTCCAAGTGTACCGCGTGCCGCGGGTGCCAGGTTGGGTGCAAACAGTGGAATGAGTTGCCCGGGACCCAAACCAAGAACGTGGGCAGCTACGAAAATCCTCAGGATCTTTCTTTTGAAACGTACAAAGTGGTACGCTTTGCCGAGGGCTCCAACGGTGACGGAAAACCCTATTGGAACTTTTTCTCTGAGCAGTGCAGGCACTGTCTGTCTCCGGGTTGTATGGCGGCTTCCGAGAAAGATGAAATCGTCCAGGATGAAAAGACCGGTGCTGTGCTGTTCACACCTGAAACTAAAAACCTAGATTTCAAGGCCACTCTCGAAGGTTGTCCTTACAACATTCCCCGTCAAGACCCTAAAACCAAGGTGCTCTCCAAGTGCACCATGTGCTTCGATAGGATAACAAATGGGATGATTCCGGCGTGCGTAAAGTCCTGCCCGACCGGAGCAATGCAATTTGGGGAACGGGACAAGGTCCTTGATGTGTCCAAAAAGAGAGTGGAAGAGTTAAAAAAGACCTTCCCGAAGGCCATTGCCATAAACCCTGACGATGTAAGAGTTATTTATATCGTCACCAACGATCCCAAGACCTACTGGAAATTCGCCGCAGGCAAGTAACTTCAGGACTGTATTCGTCATATGCGCCCCGTGTCTCTTCCGAGAGCCGGGGCGTTTTTTTCGGTTCATCTCGTAAGATCGTACCTCATATTTTTTGATCATCCCACCACTCAAGGCTTTTATACTATGTCCAGATATGCAGAGCGATGATCTGAAACAATTCCCCCGTGTGTTCACATCCCTTTGAACCGGCTCATGAGGTCTTTAACCGCGCCCGTGGCTACGACTTTGCCTGCATCCAGAAGTACTACCATTTCTGCGAGGTTGAGGATTTCATCAAGGGAGTGGCTCACGTACAGAATGGGGATGGAAAGCTCTCGAGGGAGTCTAGCGATGAACGGTAATACTTCGCCCTTTCGTTCAATATCCAGAGAAGCGAGGGGTTCGTCCATGAGCATCACGCTGGGGCTCGTCAACAACGCCCGCCCAATGGCAACCCTTTGTTTTTCTCCACCGGAGAGTTTTGCCGGTCTCCGTGCCAAGAGGTGGTCGATCCCGAGAAGATCCACGACCTGGTCGTAGCTCACGTAACGCTGGGAACGAGGGACGAGATTCATCCCGTAAACGAGGTTGGATTTCACGGTCAGATGAGGAAACAAGCGACCGTCCTGGAAGACGTATCCGCATCTGCGCTTTTCCGGCGGGACGTCTATGGACTGCTTCGAATCAAACAGCTTCGTGCCGTTGACTGCAATCAGCCCTTCATCGGGAACGATGAGGCCTGCTACCATGTTTATTACCGAGGTTTTCCCGGCCCCGGATCGGCCGAACAAAGCGGTGACTCCCGCTGCCCCGGTGGAGAAAGGCACATCTACGATGAAATTGCCCAGCCTCTTTCTTACTTGGACGTGCAGCACGGGTCAGCCTTTCATTTTCACGGCTATCCGCCTTGCCAGGACCTCCGAGGCCATAAGCGCCAACATGGCCACGATAACTGAAATGACGCACAACCTAAGCGCTCCGGCATCTCCACCGGGGATCTGAGTCAGAGTGTACAAGGCAAGCGGCAAAGTCCTCGTTTCACCGGGGATGTTTGATACAAAGGTTATTGTGGCACCGAATTCACCGAGGCTTCTCGCAAAAGCCAAGATTATCCCGGTAATGATTCCGGGCACTACCAAGGGAATGGTGATGGTAAAAAATACCCTCATCGGACCAGCGCCCAGGGTGCGGGCCGCAGCTTCCAAGCCCTGGTCTACAGCTTCCATGGAAAGGCGAATCGCCCTTACCAATAGAGGAAAGGCAACAACCGCGGATGCCAAGGCCGCTCCTTTCCAATTGAAGGCAAACGAAATACCGAAAGCCCTGT
>CAIXMD010000392.1 GCA_903920415.1 uncultured Desulfomonile sp. | reverse complement strand
CGGTAATTTATTGTTTCAGGCTTCTTGACTTCTCCATGCGACCATGAGCGAATTTTTTCGGGAGATGCCAGAGAGATTTTCACAGCATTAAAATTCAAAGGATCTTTGGGCTTCTCAAAAAAACTATGGTAAACGTCTTCCAAGGTTTCCCTCCTTAACTGGAGTAGGCCGTGGTAGCGAGTTTCTCGATAAAAGGACCGCTTATCACCTTAATCGAGACCCTGTATAGGGATCGGTTTTGCCTCACTCAGCTTGGTTTAGGGTGAAAATATCTACCCGATTTCTTTCGTAGGTGAGGAGAACTATGTTCCCCCACACATCCTAGTGAGTCACAGGGTCGATCTTTCGATCCGGCCCATGACGGAGTATCAATTATCATGCATTTGCCGGCTCGCTCTCTAAGAGTTCCACATCAAGACCGAGGGATTTAATCTCTTTGACGAGGACGTTGAATGACTCTGGGAGGCCTGGTTCGAGCACATTAGTCCCCTTTACAATGCTCTCATACATTCTTGTGCGGCCAGTCACGTCGTCGGATTTGACCGTGAGGAATTCCTGTAGAGAGTAGGCTGCTCCATAAGATTCCATGGCCCAAACTTCCATTTCTCCGAGACGCTGGCCTCCAAATTGAGCCTTGCCCCCGAGCGGCTGCTGTGTGACCAGAGAATAAGGGCCGATTGCCCTAGCGTGGATTTTGTCATCCACTAGATGATGCAACTTCATCATATAAATATCACCCACGGTAATCTCGTTATCAAATGGCTCTCCGGTTCTTCCGTCGTAGAGTCGAGTTTGACCTTTTCCGGGCAGTCCCCCGTTTTCCAGGAGAGATTTGATCTCGGATTCCCTGGCCCCATCAAAAACTGGCGTGGATATGGGGATTCCTCTAGAAAGGGAGGCGACGAACAGTTTTACCTGGTCTTCATCCATCTCTTGTATGATCTTTTTTACTCGTGACCTTCTGTCAGGTTCATGAGGGTCGAAAATATCAAGTAATCTTTCCCGGAGCTTCTCAACAGAGAAGTCCTCTTTCATCATTTTATTAAGAGCTGCTCCAAGCCCACGTGCTGCCCAACCAAGGTGGGTTTCCAAAACCTGGCCTACATTCATTCTTGACGGGACCCCAAGCGGGTTGAGAACAATCTCTACTGGAGTGCCGTCCTCAAAATACGGCATGTCTTCTTCAGGAAGCACTATTGACAAAACGCCTTTATTTCCATGTCGGCCGGCCATCTTGTCGCCAACCGAAAGTTTCCGTTTGATAGCTATATAAACTTTGACCAGTTTAATCACGCCTGGCGGGAGTTCGTCGCCCTTTTTCAGACGGCTGATCCTTTCATCGAAGTGCATTTTCCAAAAGTGTTTTTGATCGCTAAGGCGCTCCAGAATACGTACCACGTTATCTTCGGTAGTAGTATCGCCTTTCAAAGATATGTCTCGGAGTAACTCCAGCGGCACGTCATCCAATGTAGCGTCACTAATAGTTTGGCTTTTTTTAACATAAGTCTTTCCTGAATCAGGATCTGAGAGAGCTGAGGCGGCCACCTTGCCCACAAGGATGCCTCGAATCCTCTCCCTGGCTGATTCTTCCACAATACGGGTCTCGTCATCACGATCTTTCGACAGTTTTGAGATCTCTTCGTTTTCTATGGAAATCGTTCTGCTATCTTTATCTGTTCCTTTCCGGGAAAATATCCGTGCTCCAATTATTGTTCCCTCGACTCCAGGAGGCACCCTTAGGGAAGAGTCTCTTACATCTCCAGCCTTTTCTCCGAAGATGGCTCGAAGAAGCTTCTCTTCAGGACTAAGCTGGTTTTCTCCTTTTGGGGTTATCTTGCCTACCAGGACATCTCCGGGTTTGACCTCGGCGCCGATTCTAATCACTCCGGATTCGTCCAGATTACGTAGAGCTTCGTCTCCGACATTGGGTATATCGCGCGTTATCTCCTCGTT
>CAIXMD010000391.1 GCA_903920415.1 uncultured Desulfomonile sp. | reverse complement strand
TGGAGATGACGAACTCAGTGTTCTCATCCGATCCTTCAATAAGATGGCAGAAGACCTTAGGAAAGGGCGAGACGAATTGGTCAGGGTGAACTTGGACCTGGAGAGTCGCCGCAAGTACATGGAAACTGTCCTGCGGAATATTGCCGCCGGAGTATTGGCTCTCGATCCCGACCGAAGGATAACGACAATCAACAACTCAGCAAGGGCTCTCCTCGGGATTAGGGAACCGAATCTACTGGGAAGACCGTTTCCGGAGGTTCTTCCAGAAGTTTCCTCGACGGCGGTCCAGGGTACCCTGGACGAACTCTTCAACTCAAATAAAGAGTTTCTAGAGCGTCAAGTAACCCTGTCATTTCAAGAAAAGGTTCTGACGGTTCTCTGTTTCGCCGGCAGATTGAGAGATGAGGAAAGTCATGATCTTGGCATTGTACTGGTTTACGAAGATATAACATACCTGTTGAAGGCTCAGAGAATGGCAGCATGGAGAGAAGTCGCCAGAAGGATCGCACACGAAATAAAGAATCCCCTGACTCCCATCCAACTCAATGCTCAGCGGCTTCGGCGAAAATATTTGGTTGCGCTTGGGGGAGATGCAGAAGTCTTGGACCGGTGTACGAATACCATAATTGATCAAGTAGAACAACTCAAAAATATGGTAAACGAATTTTCCAAGTTTGCCAGAATGCCTGCGGCAAATCCAGTCCCAGATAATTTGAACACACTGGTTCGTGAAGTCATGGAACTCTATCTCCAGGGGAATGACTCAATAGACTTCTCCTTTGATCAAGACCCGTCGGTTCCTGTTTTCGACCTTGACAAAGAACAAATAAAGAGGGCTGTGGTCAACCTTCTCGACAACGCGGTCACAGCCGCCGGTGTTGGAGGTAGGGTAAAAGTCCGGACCTGCTACGATACAGACCTTTCCATCGCTTCCATTGAGGTCGTTGATAACGGACCCGGAATTGATCCGCGTCACAGGGACCGGCTCTTTGAACCTTACTTCTCCAGGAAGCCGGGGGGGACTGGTCTGGGGTTAACCATCGTGAGCACCATCGTATCCGATCATAACGGCTTCATAAGAGTTAAAGACAATCCTGGCGGCGGCGCGGTTTTTGTCATTGAGCTTCCTGTGAGGAAAAGTTGAGTGCTGCTCTTGAAAACAGCTTTATTATTGATAGAGCTGCAAGAATCGTCCGTTCAGGCGGCGTTGTCATTGTCCCCACTGAAACTTTTTATGCCCTGGCCGCGGATCCTTTTCAAATAGAGGCTGTGAAGAGGATTTTCCAAATCAAACGCAGGTCGGAAGAAAAGCCTCTACCTCTTATTGCAGCACATAAAGCCTCTGTAGAGAAGATTGCTCCAGTAATACCGGCCATCACACGTAAGATCATGGACCACTTTTGGCCGGGAAGCCTCACTATCCTTATGGAAGTGGTTTTGCCGTTTTCTAAGCTCCTGACCGGGCCCACTGGAAAAATCGGGGTGAGAGTACCACCCGACAGCCCTGCCAAGGTTCTCGCTGAGCAAGTAGGCGGCTGGATCACCGCAACCAGTGCTAACCTGTCAGGAGATCCGAGTCCTGACAGGATAAGTTGCATCAATAGAGAAGTTCTGGAAGCAGTGGATATTGTGATGGACATGGGGACAACGCCTGGCGGAAAACCATCCACGGTTGTGGAGCCACTTGAAGATGGATTGCGCATCGTCAGGGAAGGAGGGATATCCAGGACAACAATTATCGAAGTAATCGGTCCCGCCTCTTTGATCAAATCGTCTTGACACTCCAGAGTGCAAATATTAGTATGCTGATGTGACTTGGGGGATCGTCTAGCGGCAGGACGACGGGTTCTGGCCCCGTTAACCGAGGTTCGAATCCTCGTCCCCCAGCCATTAACTAGCTGATATCATTGACTACAATACCCCAGCATCCGTATGCAAATACCTTAACTAATTGACATCTCACAACATTATCCCTTTATCGTAACTCCTCAAAAATCCCGGCTCCCACAGACAATTGGTCAAGAACTCCGTCGCCTCCGCCCGATTTGACCCACCTCCTCGCCGAGGGAACCAGCGGGACTCAATCCTTAAATATTGTCGGAATCTCCCCTGAGTTATTGAGAAGTTACACTAGAGGTTACGCATATCTCGCAAGGGGCCTTTGGCTTCCAATTTGAGCCTCGATCCAGTCAATACAGATATCAGCACCGTTGGGCCACTCTACCCCACCGAACTTGTGGCCTATCTCGACCTGGCGAAAGAAGGATTCATCCCTCAGGGGGTGGAAGATTAGACGCTTCATTAGCGGCTTTACATCTACAGTCACTCTTTCGCCGTCATCAAAAACGATCTCCAGTCGATAATCTTCTTTCGGTATAGCTTCTACGATTTCTCTCATGGTCTGTTCCTACAATCCGGGTTGATTTACGGTGAATTGACGGTTTTGTCCCACTGTTCCATTAGGTATTCTTCGTTATCTCGAATCCATGTCTTTAATTTCTTCATTTGCTGCCGTGGGAGTCCACCGCTCTCAATGCCCAAGGTCTGGATGAAGATCTTGACCTTGTCGCCCTGATGCCAAGCGTGAACGGATTGCCGTGTTCGGAACTTTTGATACTGACCTCTATGCCGTCGATCTCGCCTACCTTCGGACTCATATCTCCTCTGTAATAAGACAGGCTTCGATGTCATCCGGTTCAAGCCATCTCAGTACCTACCAAGAAGATACCCGATTTATTTTGTAATGCAAAATATTTGTTCTGACTCTAGGTTGACTGAGTTTCTGGATATGTTCGAGAACAACTCCTCGCCTGGATTCCAATACAGTCAATTCTTCTTCTGCTCG
>CAIXMD010000390.1 GCA_903920415.1 uncultured Desulfomonile sp. | reverse complement strand
TTGGTAAACCCGATATGCTCCTCACTACATCAGTAGAAGGTAGGGATCTGACCCAATGCATAGCGGGTAAAGGATCTGGCAGCAAGCTAAAGCCTCGGGTAACGCCAAGGATAGGGGTAGATACCCTGACCTGAAAGGGTGCAGACTTGCCAGAGGTGCGTCAAAGCAAAGGAAAAGGATTTCAGAGTATGTAAAAGAGTCATTGACACCTTTGGGTGAGGCGTTTACAAGTGGAAACACTATCTGTCTTCTTATTCATTACTTTGCAAGACTAATACTGCTGTATTGGCACCTTTAACGAGGTAGAGACGTGCGCGAGCATACTGCGGTGAAAGTCGCAAGGTGTGTTCCTGGAAGAGGGGGGAGGGGAAACCCTCCCTTCTTATTCGACCCGAAATAAGCGTATCATGGATTATTGAAATGCCTAAAGTCACAGTAACCTATCAGGTAAATATCATAAGCCTTCCAAGATTGTCTTTGAGATCCCCCCTGCAGTATTCCATTCCTCCGGTCAGTGTTGTAACCAACCGCTGGTCAAATTTCCCCTTTGTGTATCTACATGTCATATTCTTTCCCTCCAGCATGTTCTTCATTGCCTGGCTTTCTGAACTATTCAGGCTGACAAGCGTCTTGGTAAAGGTGCAGTTCTGGGAAAACGACGGGGATGATGAATAGCGGAACGTCCCGATATCTTCCTGCATAGTTATCTCAAGAGAGCCGCAGTCATTTGCCGCAGTGATGAAGCATGGCTTGTCCGCGCAGGAACCGCTTTGTGAGGGCGCCGGAACCGGAACCGGGCTGGTCCGGTCCTGGGAGGGCGACGAGGCGCAGCCTGCGAATATGACGAAAAGGATTATTCCACCCAGTAGTATGGCTATGTGGCCTTTGTGTGTTTTAGGAGATTGTTGTCCATGCATACATACACCTTATTTGGTAATTCCCGTCGGCACAATTTTCATGACATCTTCACTCGGGGCAAATTGCGTCCACCGCTTCAGACCCTGCTGCGATGGGTCAGTACTCTGGATGCTACTGCCTTCGGTACTGAGCTTTTTTATGATTGGACTGTACTGAACCAAGCTTGTGCTGTCCTGAACTGTCAAACCAAAATTATATTTTTTGGTATAGTCCTCCTTTAAGGACATCCGCGCATCGTCAGTGAGTTTCTTGTTGTCGAGGACTTTTTGGAGGTAATACTCATTTTCGTTGAAGAGCCTGAGTTTATCCTCGTTGGATTGTGCCTCCATGGCCTGGTTCCTTTTCAGCTGCGCCATGTCCCAGTTCGCCCAGTAATTGTTCGGATCCCATGTGAATATCATTTTGTACTGTGCTTCGACTTGGGGGTCCGTAATTTTGATTATTTCCAAAGCAGTTATAGCAGCATTAACTTCTCCTACTTCAAAGTCATCTTCCGGTGATCTGCCTTCCCCATCTCCTCCTGGCACGTATATTCCCTTCACGCGCTGGACATCATCCACTATTTTGCGATAACCAAAATCCGTAGTGAGATCGCGGTGTGCTTGGGCTAACATACTCAATACCTTATCAGCGTTGGTCTGCGTAACTGTAGGGGTGGGAGAAGGGGTGAAGGTAGGAACAACCGTAACCGAAGATTGCGCCGGGCACCCTGCTTTGTTTTCGTTGTATCCCCTCAGCCCTGTGTAGCCGTCGCACGAACCCGTCGGGCCGTTATAATGCCAGTCGTATCCTCCGGTAAATAAAGAACAATCCGGGGTAAAGGTAAGGTCATAATCTGATAATCGTGATTTTCCCGGTGGATCGGACACGATCCTTTCAGGGAAATGTAATACGTTTCCGGAGACAAATGTTCCCGTGGCAGCTCCGTGGCCGACACTTGACATCACGGCGGTTTTGCCCGAATGCTTGAACCCGACTGACATTTCTTCGGTGTAAATTTGTCCTCCTCCACAGCGGGATTCATCTTCCGTGATCCGTACATTCCAGGAACTCACTCCGCTGTAGGTATTCCAGCTCCAGCCGCTGGTTGTTGCGGTTGTCCCGGTCCCTTGTTCAGTGTATGCGAGGCAACCACCAGTAAGCAATGCGAATACGATAATGACAACGACCCATTTATGGCAAAACATAGATGATACAAAAAGATAATACATGCATCAATTAAATAAAGGTTATTCCTCATTTTCAACCAGCGTGATATCCAAAAATCATTTGACATCAGCCTTCTATTGGCATTTCTCAGCGCTGGTGGGGGATAGTATAGGCCCGGAACAAATGCGCGATTTGTGCGATGTTAACCTTTTTTGACACATCAGAAAAAAAACCGGTATTTTTGGGTTCTCGACGCAAGAATTACTATCTCACACGAAAATAAAAGAGTATAACCAATTTTCTCTCTTCTATATCCCTGTTAACTGGGCGATAGGGTTTTTTAGACATCCTTCAAATGATATACCATGAAAGATGTGCTTTTGATAGCAGATCTCCATGGTCAATTCGGTAAAATTGATTCATTTCTGGAGTTAAGTCCAGAAGCGGTATTTATTGCAGGCGATATCACCAATATGGGTCCGGTCGACACCGTCGATGATGTGCTCTCACGCATCGAAGTGCCCTGCTTTGCAGTGCCCGGAAACTGTGACCCCCGCGAGATCATTGAAACGATTGAACACTCGGACACCGTCTGCCTTCATGGAACCCAGATCAACCTGGGAAAACTGACCATAGTCGGGATAGGCGGATCAAACCCCACACCATTCGGAACCCCGTTTGAACTGACAGATAAACAGATTGACGTTCTGCTACAAGGTGCAATGGCAAAGATGGAGAAGACCGTACACAATGTCCTTCTTACCCATACTCCACCGTACGATACGCTTGACCTTATCAACGGTCAACATGTCGGCAGTGCGAGCATCCGCAGGCATATGAAAGCATTTGACCTGGTCTGCTGTGCCCACATCCACGAACAGCGTGGTGTCAAGGATGTTGACGGGGTAAAGGTCGTAAATCCCGGTGCCGCAATGGATGGCTACTGTGCGATGATCCACTTCGGAAACGAGGCAAAAGACATCAAGGTTGAACTTCTGACCGTTTAGAGAGCAGTAATTCAAGGTATGAGGCGAGGATGGGCTCGCCAGATACTCCAATCTCTTTTGCGAGCGTGTTAATCTGCCCGGTTGCGTCAGCTCCGGATAGTTCGGTCATGATCTCGACTTCCACAAAAGTGCCGAGTTCATCGACTGTATCCAGCGCAATGGCAGCGTTACCGAGCCGGTAGTTCTCCCGCCACTTGTTCACTTCAGCGGTCTTTACAAATCCCAGCCGGTCAAGTATCTGTTCGAACACTTCTCCGGATTCCACCGCGGTATTCAGTTCTTCCCGTGCCTTGAGGGAGTATTTTTTGAGTTTCGCTCCTTTGTAGGTGATCACTGCGTGGTTGTCCGTGTACCTGACCCGCATGGCTTCGTCAGTGGTGCCAAAGTCACGGTGCGGGGCATTGTAATAGATATCGTGTTCATGTCCTTTCCCGCAAAATTGTGCATTCCGCTCGGATAACCGCTTACGGACCGGATCGAGTGCGTCAACCCTTATTTTTAATTCAATTTCAAGCATTCTGGTGCCACACTTTTATCTGTTTTCGTTGCGATTTAATATAGTCAGGTGATGTATGGCAATTAACGAAGGAGCATTTATTAAAATCAGTTATACCGGCAGGGCAGGCAGCAATATCTTTGATACCACTGATGAAGCAGTGGCAAAGGATGCCGGCATTAACTCCCCGAATGCGATCTATGGTCCGGTCACGATCTGTGTGGGGCAGAAGCATGTGATTCTTGGGCTCGACGAAGAACTCGTAGGCAAGGATGCTGGGTCGGAAGCTGACATAACCGTTCCGCCGGAAAAGGCTTTTGGAGAACATGATCCCAAGCTCGTCCAATCGCTTCCCAAAAATAATTTTAAAGAAAAACCCGTACGCGGCATGACGGTGAAAATCGAGGACAAAGGTGAAGGAACAGTTGTCAATGTTATCGGTTCAAAAGTCATTGTTGATTTCAATGCACCGTTTGCCGGCGAGACACTTTCCTATCACTACAAGGTTGAGGAGATTGTTGACAATCCTCTTGACCAGTTTAAGGGGCTTGTCCAGCTCTACTCGGGTAAGGAAATGGAAATTGCTCTTGAGAATGGAAAGGCAACGGTTACACTCCCGCCCGGCACAAACTATGACCGCCGCTGGCTCATCTGGCGCGGAAGGATCCTCCACGAA
>CAIXMD010000389.1 GCA_903920415.1 uncultured Desulfomonile sp. | reverse complement strand
TGTTGACTTCATGAAGGAATTTTCGCGAAAGAATGGATGACCCAACTCAATCGAGGAAACATGACAATGGACTATAATATCCTTGTGTCTGATAAGGTTCATGAAAAAGGAATAGATCTTTTCTTGAGCCGGCCGGGCTTCCATGTCGATGTAAAGATAGGTCTCACGGCTGATACCTTGAAAGACATCATAGGAAACTACCACGGCCTGGTAATCCGTAGCGACACAAGGGTGACAGGGCAAATCTTGGCAGCCGCTTATAAATTGAAAGTGATCGGAAGAGCGGGAACCGGCCTGGACAATGTCGATGTTTCGGATGCGTCCCGGAGAGGGATAGTCGTAATGAACACGCCCGGCGGCAATTCTGAGGCTGCTGCCGAGCTGACATTGGCTCTTATAATGGCCGCGCACAGGCATATTTCTCAGGCCGTGGCGTCGATGAAAATGGGTAAATGGGAGAAAAAGAGATTTCAGGGTAGGGAAATGGCAGGGAAAACTCTAGGCGTCATAGGTCTGGGAAAGATAGGCAGTCTGGTAGTGAGGCGGGCCAGTCGTGGCCTGAAAATGAATGTTCTTGGATATGATCCCGTGATGACTTCCCAAGCGGCTTCCCAGTTGGGTGTCAAGCCTGCTTCACTAGAGCAGATTTTTTGCAAATCGGATGTCATTACTATCCACACGCCCCTGAACGAGGACACCCGGGGCCTGATAAATGCCCAAGCGTTCAGCATGATGAAAGATGGCGTGATAATGATTAATTGTGCCCGTGGCGGAATCATCGACGAGGACGCTCTGCTGGAAGCTCTGGATTCAGGTAAGGTTGCTGCTGCCGCAATAGACGATTTTACCGTTAAGCCCCCCGGCCAACACCCTCTCGTTTTGCACTCGAAGGTTATCAGCACTCCTCACCTGGGCGCTTCCACCAGCGAGGCGCAGATCAATGTGGCTGTTGCCATAGCTCGCCAAATGATCGATTACCTGGAGAGCGGGGTTGTGAGGAACGCGGTGAATGTTCCCGACATCGACCCCGGTGAGAGCTTGAAAATAGCCCCTTACTTGGATCTTGCGCGGAGGCTGGGTCAATTTGTAGGTGGGTTTTCTTCGTCCGGTATCGTGGAAATGGAAGTAGAGTATCGAGGGGAGATTGCCTCATGGAACCTGAAACCAATAACGAACGCAGCGTTGCTCGGGTTGCTCACTCGATACGAAGGGACTGAAGTTAATCACGTCAACGCACCTATTGTTGCTCAGGACAGGGGCATTCGTGTATTGGAAACAACGATGAAAGAGGGCATCGAGACGGGTTCTTCTCTGAAGATACGGGTCGTCTCGATGAATGGAGCTTTACTGAGTGTACACGGTGCAGTGATACGGCGAGTCGGAGAAGAACCGAGAATTATCGGGATCGATCAATTCGTCACTGAGGCTGTTCCTGCAGGACCAATGTTGATCGTGTACAATCGAGACGTTCCCGGAATGGTTGCCGGTCTGTCCGGTGCCTTGGCCGGCAGAGGGATCAATATCGCCCAGATGAACCTATCTCGAGACCGCCAGGGCGGCATGGCGATGTCGATCATCAATCTGGACACGCCTGCTGACGTCCCTACCCTCAAGGCAATAGGTCAAATTGACGGAATTCTCAGCGTCAAGCAAGTAGTATTGGACGCATAGCCGATTTACTGACATCAGTCTTTTTAGCTGGATTCGATAACAAAGCGACTTCATGAGAAGCAGTTTCATCAGGAATGAGAAAGGGAAATTATTTTGAGCACTCTCGTAGTGGTCGGAACCCAATGGGGCGACGAAGGCAAGGGGAAGATTGTAGATCTACTGACCGGCCGGGCGGATGTTGTGGTCCGATTCCAGGGTGGGAACAATGCGGGCCACACCTTGAAGGTTTCTGGTGAGCAGGTGATCCTGCATCTTATACCATCGGGAATATTATATCCCGAAACCCTGAACATTATTGCCAACGGTGTGGTGGTTGATCCCGGGGTGCTCCTAGAGGAAAAGGAGGAATTGCGAAAGAGAGGCTATTTTCCTAACGATAGTCAGCTTATTATATCTGAACGAGCCCATGTGATAATGCCCTATCACAAGATCATCGACCAATGCCGCGAAGAGATCCTCGGAGGAGCCAAGATCGGGACTACGGGAAGAGGCATCGGGCCGGCTTACGAAGACAAGGCCTCACGGATGGGAATCAGGATGGGAGATCTCCTCAGGGAGAAAAATTTAAGGAAGAAAATTAACGCAGCGCTGGATGAAAAGAACTTTCTTATTGAGCATCGATTTCACAGGCCACCCTTTGATCCTGACCAGGTAATAGAGGAATATGTCGAATACGGTAGAAAACTGAAGCCTCATATAACGGACACGTCTTATGTACTATTCAACAGAATCTCTGCAGGAAGCCGAATCCTTTTCGAGGGAGCACAGGGTACGCTCTTGGATATTGATCACGGGACCTATCCTTACGTAACATCTTCAAACGTAATCTCAGGAAACGTCTGCTGCGGTTCAGGTGTAAGCCCTACTAGTATTGAAGGCATTTGGGGAGTCATGAAGGCTTATTCTACGAGAGTCGGCCATGGGGGGTTCCCTACAGAACTCAACGATTCGCTTGGGGAAGAAATTCGCACGAGGGGAGCGGAATTCGGAGCAACAACTGGACGGCCCCGCAGATGTGGATGGCTTGATATGGTGGTCATTAGCTACAGTATTCGCCTTAACGGGTTAACAGGAATAGCTCTTACTAAGATGGATGTCCTCACAGGGATCTCTCCTTTGAAGATCTGTCTTGGCTACGAACTGGACGGCGTTGTTACAGACAGGGTTCCTGCCGACATAGGAGATCTGGAACGGGTGATCCCCAGGTACAGGGAGGTCAAGGGGTGGGATGAACCCCTGGAAGACTGCCGCTCGTTTGACGATTTGCCCAAGAATGCAAAGGATTATGTTGAAACCATCGAACACCTCACTGGTGTTCCGGTGACATTGGTCTCCGTAGGGCCATCAAGGGATCAGAGCATACTTCGCAAGTCTCCGTTTTAATCCATTAATTATTTTT
>CAIXMD010000388.1 GCA_903920415.1 uncultured Desulfomonile sp. | reverse complement strand
TGGACCTTTCTCTGAAACTTGTTGTGGCAGGCGATGATCCTTTTGAGAAAAAGTATATCCGCAGACTTCACGAAATGGCCGGAGACAACTCGAAAATTCTCTTCCCCTGCTACATTTCGGGTGACACATTTCTCGAACTGATCACAAACGCTCGTTTGTTTGTTCTACCTTCTGAAATAGAAGGAATGCCGGTTGCTCTACTCGAAGCCATGAGCTACGGCAAGTGCTGTGTTGTCAGTGACATCCCAGAGAACCTGGAAGCGCTGAACGGTCATGGATTTGTTTTCAGGAACAAGTCTGTGGAGGATCTTATGAGGGTTCTAAAGGTTGCCGTTGAAGATTCGGATGCTGCCAAGGCCTTTGGCGAGCAAGCCAGGAATTACGTGTTGGCAGAGTATTCCTGGGATCGAATTGTTGGGTTGTACGAGGACTTCTACCGAAAAGTGACAGCCGATTCCCAGCCCTGAAAATAACTGAGCACGACCGGTTGAAACACGTGCTGAAGAGTCTGCTTTATGAAAGTCCTGTGGATATCCCCGAAACTACCCTATCCGCCGGAGAGCGGCGACAAACTGCGTCAGTTCAATCTGATAAGGCACCTTTCGTCCGGTGTGGACATAAGCCTTATTGCCTTCGCTCTGACCAAAGAAGAAGAAGTTCAGTCCAAGCACATGGAACAGTATTGTGGAAAGGTGAGGACCTTTTTTTCTCCCAACCCATCTTATGTCGAGAGAATTCGATCTATTCTCACTACAGGCAATCCTTACTATGTTTCAAGGTATCAGGATTTGGCCGTTGCTGCGTATATCCGTGATGAGATCGAGACTTTTCAACCCGACCTCGTGCAGATTGAACACACGTACATGGCCGAATACCTGAGGAAGATTCCTCCAGACCTTGAGCGGCCTTCCATCCTTACCAAGCACAACATCGACGCAGATCTCGCTCTCCAGAATTACAGACTTGCTGATAGTTCGGTACGAAAAGTATTCTGGTGGTTGGAATGGAAAAAGATGTCGCTGTACGAGCCGTACGTGGACAATCTTTTTTCCTCGGTCGTCGTGATGTCTGAGATTGACAAGGCTGAAATCCTTAGGCGCAAAAAACCTCCATCTGTGGTTAATGTAGTGGAAAATGGTGTTGATACCGTAAAGTTACAGCCTCTTGCGCCAGTGTATGATCCTGTCATGCTTTTTATTGGAGCACTTGATTACCTCCCCAATCAGGATGCGGCGAATTACCTGTGCCGAGATATTTTCCCATTGATCAAGAAGTCTTTTCAAAACGCCGGAATTCTGCTCGTGGGCCGAAAGCCTTCGCCGGAAATTCTGGGTCTTGCGTCTGAAGCCGTTGAAGTTTGGGGGGACGTGCCCGAAGTGGAGCCATTCTATAGGCGGGCATCTATAGCGGTAGTGCCGTTGAGAGCCGGAAGCGGCAGTAGACTCAAGATACTGGAGGCCATGGCGTTGGGCAGACCCGTCGTGTCAACTACGAAGGGCGCTGAGGGACTGGAAATTGAAGCCGGTAAAGATTTTCTTGCAGCAGATGCCCCGGCAGCCTTTGCCGAATCCATCAAAATGCTCTTCAACGAACCAGGTTTGTACCAAAACATTTCATCGCATGCACGAAAGACGGTTGAAGAAAAATATGACTGGTCGGAGGCGGCACGAAAGATGTCAGCCATATATGACCGGCTTTGCGCCACCGGAGGGCGCAGGTGAGGGTCACCGTCGTCAACTTTTATGGAAAAGGGGGAATGTTATATTATGCCGTGGCATTGGCTAATGCTCTGAGCCGGTGGTGCGACATACGTCTTGTGCTGCCTCGAAAGTCCCCTGGATTTTATGGGGGCTTGGATGACCGAGTCGAGTTGGCTCAAGTAGTAGTTCCTGAAGATTTTTCCCGCGGCAACTTAATGAGATTGCCGGGTTATGCCGCGGCATTCCCTTTTGTGGTGCATCGGGTTCTTGAGAACCAGCCTGACATCATCCACTTTACGAACGAAAATATATGGTTAACCGGCCTGGTCCCGTTCATTGGAAAGCGCAGATTGGTCTGGACGCTCCATGACCCCCTTCCCCATCTTGGGGACAGCATCAGAAAAAAAATCGCCACAAGGATACTGGCGCGTTCCAGCAGGAAAATATTTGTTCACTACCGGTACAATTTCAATATCGCCGAGACCCAAGGTTATGATCCATCAAAACTGGTCGTGATACCTCACGGAAACTACAGCTTTTACGAAAAATACCGTAAACCGGGGATCACACCCCGCCGAATGATCTTGTTCTGGGGCAGAATCAGACCTTACAAGGGTGTTGAGACTCTTATTGATTGCGCCCGTTTCCTGCCCGATGACGTGGAAATCGTGATTGCGGGCGAAGGTGCTGGAATGTATCGGCAGGACGCGGTCAATGACACACGAATTACGTTGATGGACAGATTCCTGACTGAAGAGGAAATAGCTGAACTGTGCCGGCAGTGTTGTGTTGTGGTGACCCCTTACGTGGACGCTTCACAATCGGGTATCGTGCCTGTGGCCTATGCCTTTTCCAAGCCTGTTGTCGCCACTGACGTGGGGGCTCTGCCGGAACAGGTTGAGGACGGCGTCACCGGACTGCTGGTTCCCCCGAATGAACCAGAGCGCCTGGCTAAAGCAATAACCATAATCCTCAACAATCCGGAGTTGGCTGCCGTCATGGGATCGGCTGGTTACAGGAAAAGTCACACGGACATGAACTGGGATTCCATAGCAGACACGGTATGCTCCACTTACGAGCAAGTTCTGCGTGCAACCTGAAACAACATTCCTCTCAATTGCATTGCCACCAAACCTTGAAGAGGCATGGTATCCTGTCCACTCTATCGTCCTTGATAATGTCCTTGTTGTTCATTTGCCTGAGAACCTTTCCGGCAATTTCCGGGTACATTTTTATTCGGACATTGAGGTTCTCGGGTTCTCGAAAAACCTTTTCAAAAGGTCTGAGCGGTCTGACATCGGGCGTGTTCACAATGAAGGTCTTGACCTTCGACACCTCGCGGTCCATGCCCACCAACTTGCGGTCAATGCCCATGTAGAGCACTACGTCCACCCTGCGGAATCCGGTAATTGGGGGTCTGACAATCTCCACTACAAGGTGGACGGATCTATTGTACGGGTAAAAGCATTGGAAGGGTATATCAACGTCACCTTCATAGCAAAGGTATATGTCATCAGGATAATGGGTCTTGTAAGTAATGTATTTGTTGCGCTTCAGTATCACATGGTGAAAAAATGGCCCGTCCGAAGCACACGACACCATGGGGCACAAAATTATTGAAGTAAGGGCTAGAGCAATGATTAGTCGGACACGCACCATCCAGCTTCTTTCGTGGAAGTAATGAGCGTTTTGTCCGGACCGCAAATATCAACGGATGAATCGGAAAACGTATTCGGGTACCGGATAATCACGCATGTTAAGCACGGCTCCCAGAATCCGGTCTCTGGAATCATCCAGTCTTGACAAGGCTTCTTTCAGGACCGGATACCTCCGGATAGATGCCGCGATCACAAAAATCACTTTGTCGAGGTGACGAGCGAGGAATGGACCGACGTTGGAAGCGAGCACGGGAGGAGCATCGACAAAGATATAATCATATCTTTTATTAATGAGATTGACAAATATTGCCATTTCCTCGCTGTTCACCACAAATGTTTCCAATGCGCGTGGATTCCGGAATGTGAGGTATCTCAAATTGGGAATGCTTGTTTCGTACTCGTCAAAGGTAAACGAATAGCGGTCCTCGGGTTCCTCTATCAAAGGAACGAGCCCGTCATCCGCCAATAGATCGCCAATTACGTTACCTTCACAGTGCGCGTCTACAATCAATACATTCTTCCCGGTTTGTTTTGCCACAAATTTGCCGAGTCCCATGGTGACCGTAGTGTTCCCCTCGTCAACGGAAGCGGAACAGATAAGAAAACTTCTTTCCCCCTCTTTGCCGAGCCTACTGAGGATGGCGGACCACAACATGTCCATTTCTCTGCGAAAAAGATCTGTTTCAGAGAGACGGCGGAATCGTTCCTTGAAGTCATGGTGAAATTGATCAAGCTGCGCGGTCATGTCTCACTCAATTGTGTGTAAGTACGTCTCGGACGTACCAAATTACTTAATTATCTGTAATTACGATAAATGTCAAGTTCCATTAGACCCTATATGAATTCGTCCTGCTTCCTCAGTTCTCGTTCATATTTCATTCCTCTTTGGTCTTGATGGCCATTGTGCAATAATCGTCCGGCAAACACAAACCCGGACTCTCTCAAACAGGGCCTCTCAAAATGGAGTCCAAAGAAATTAAGAAATCGCTCACGTCACAGATCGCCACCGGCACGATGTTCACGACGGTTGCCCTTCTCATGAACCGTGCCTCGGGCATGGTCCTCCAGATGATCCTGGTCCGCATGATCACAGTGGACCAGTTCGGATTGTTTAAACTAGCCATCGAACTATCGTCTTTCGGGATAATGTTTGTGACTTTCTTCGTGGGAGGAGTCTCGGCGAGTTCCACTACGAGGGTCGTTTCGCTTCACATGTCTTCTCTACGCAAGGACCGGATTCGTTCGACTATTGAGGCCAGTGTTCTTTCAGTAGCTGTCATGTCAATACTTCTTTTTTCACTCACCTTTTTTCTTATGCCAACGGTCCTCGAGCGAATTTTCAAAATTCGAGCGGATCTCCTCCCTGAAGCCATACCGTTTTTCAGGTGGTTTCTCCTCTACATATTCCTCTCCAGCATCGGTATGGTGTCATCAGCAGCGTTGAGAAGTTCCGAATTTTTCAAGGCATATTCCATCATTGAATCTATTACCAACCTGCTCAGGGTGCTTCTGATACCTGTTCTGCTCTACCAGGGGTGTGGACTCAACGGAATAGTCTGGGGCTGGGCGGCCGCGCTGCTGGTAGGGATCATTCCAGGCCTTTGGATTCTCGAGAGATTCACCAATCCCCGGCGTACCGATTTGAACTTATCCAGTTCAATGCTGCCGGATATGAGAGATATGACGGCGTTCGGTATCCCGGTTTTCCTCAGCACTCTCTCCAGCACAGTCTACTATTCCGCAGACACAATAATCCTGGGCTACTACATGCC
>CAIXMD010000387.1 GCA_903920415.1 uncultured Desulfomonile sp. | reverse complement strand
TTCACCTGAGGATCTTTCTTGACAACCGCTTGTGTCAAACCCTTGCTGAGGAGAGCTTCTATTCGAGCCTCGTTTTTTTTCACGTAGTAGTTTTTTTGCGTTTCACGTGTCAGCAGATTTTTTGATGCCATGAACAACCCCTTTGTAAATAGCTGCAAACGAATATCGATTCCCGGTCAGCAGGATATACCGAGACAGTTTACTTTCTGTTGCCGCAATACCAACTCAATGCGCTGAGATACAAACTGAGAACAATGGTTGAGCCTCAATTTGGATACGTTCTTCTTTGATACCTGGCTGGAAATAGCTGAATGGCTGGGGTGGGAGGATTCGAACCTCCGAATGCGGGTTCCAAAGACCCGTGTCTTGCCACTTGACGACACCCCAGTATGATCGACCTTCACCGCCTTGGGATAATCATTGAATCAATCAATGATTACTCCCCGTTGCAACGGCCTGGTCAAAAAAGTTTTCCACTTTTTCGGTATCCGCTCCCTTAGTTTAGTCCCCTGATAGGGTTCGACCGTTCCAAACACCGTAGGCCCGCTTCCAGTCATCATCGCTCTTCTTATTCCCAAGTCTTCCAGGCTATTACACATTTCAGAGATCTCCGGGTACAGACCTTCACACACGGGTTGAAGGTCGTTATGGAGCAATTCCTCCAATTCGCACTTCTCCCCAAGAAGATTCCACAATTTACCTTTCGCTGGTCGGCCTGTCAAGCCTTTGGAGAACTTACGGAACACCGCAGCAGTGGACACGGGGAAACCTGGATTCACAAGCAAGACTCTGTAGTTCACCGGCATGGTCACCGGCGTTAACCTTTCACCGATTCCTTCTCCTACCGCGGTCCCTCCTGTCAAGAAAAAAGGCACGTCCGCTCCCAGGGTAAGGGCCCCTCGATTCAGTTCGTCATCCCCGAGGTTTAGATCGAACAACTCCCGTATCCCGAGAAGGGTCGCCGCCGCATCAGAACTACCACCTCCCAGACCCGCCGACTCAGGTATATTTTTTGTCAGGCTCAAACTTACTCGAATTTTTTCTTTGACCTTATTTTCTATCCATCTCAGGGCGCGAATGACCAAGTTGTCTTCCGTCTCCAGGGCTGAGTGACCAGGGACCTCAATTGTGCTTTCTCCAACTTTTTCTCTTATTATCAACTCATCTGAGAGATCGATGGCCTGAAAAAGAGTCTCAATTTGGTGGTATCCATCCTGCCTAGAACCCAATACCCCGAGATAAAGATTGATTTTGGCGGGTGTTATCACGCGCAGACTTCGCATTAGGTTTTTTCCTTAGTTGCTATGGCGGACGTACAGAGAGGGTCCCCAATCCCGGTGTATACTCTGATGAGAGTAAGAATGACTCTCATTCCGTAGGCCATTGACCAATAAGTATCGATTTCTATCAATGACATAATTCTCTTTTATGGTTCCTCCGGTCAAGATTTTCGGCTTGTCCGCGCGGTTTTCCGAATGCGGACGATTACTACAGAAAGAGTTTCCTCATCACGCCCATACAGTCAAGAAAGAACAGAGTTCACGATGAAATGAAATCGGCCACTTTTACAATAGACTGAAAAGATGGGAAAATTTTACCCCTTGTTTGGGTTAACCATGTTGAAATGACTTGACACGGGAAAAAGTCATTGCTAGATTCTGCACAGTGCGGGCATAGCTCAGTTGGTAGAGTGCAAGCTTCCCAAGCTTGATGTCACGGGTTCGAGCCCCGTTGCCCGCTCCAAAGAGTGGTTCAGGCCACCCGGGTTGTTGATCCCGGGTTTTTTATTATGTTTCTTTTTTTCGGATCCCTTTGTTAGGGCCGTTTAGAATTCTCCTTGGGATCTGACCGTATGAAACAACAACTTGTTTCTTCCTTGTGGGCAATGATCGAGCCGATACTGGCCCCAGAGGGAATCGAGTTGGTGGAATTGGAGTTTAGGCCTGAAGGAGGCCGGTGGGTGTTAAGGCTGTATATTGACAGTCCTGGCGGTGTGACCCTTGACGAATGTGAACTCGTTAACCGGCAGGTAGGAGCCTTGCTCGATATAAAGGATCCCATCCATTACCCGTATAATCTGGAAGTTTCATCCCCTGGAATTAATAGGGTCCTCAGGAAGGAAAAGGATTTTAACCTGTTTGCAGGCTCACCGGTACGGGTCAGGACTCGTCGGAAGCTGGAAGGAAGACATAATTTCGTGGGAACCTTGAAAGGTATGGAAAATTCAAAAATAGTGCTGGAAGTAGATGGGAAAAGGGTAGAAATAGAGCCTGAGGATGTTGAAAAAGCCCGCCTGGACCTTCCGGAGGAAGAACTTATACGCCGGGACTTGAGAAGAGGAGCCGCTAAAACGGGAGACGGACGATGGGGAACTTGAATCGGACTATAGACCAAGTTGCTAAGGAAAAAGGAATCGCGAGGGACACGCTTGTAGAAGCTCTGGAAGCTGCGATGGTATCAGCAGCACGGAAAAAATACGGCAGTCGGGTCGAACTCGAGGCTCAATATAGCGATGAAACCGGCGAAGTTGAAGTTTTCCTTTTCAAAGATGTAGTTGAAGACGTAGAAGACTCCACTACTGAAATTGATCTGGAATCCGCTCGAAGGGAGCTTGATCCGGAAGCCGAAATCGGAGACCAGCTCGGGGTGAAGATGGACACTGAAAGTTTTGGCCGTATAGCTGCTCAAACGGCAAAACAAGTGATTATTCAGAAGGTCAAAGATGCGGAACGGGAAAATATCTACGCTGAATACAAAGATCGCAAAGGGGATGTCGTTACCGGAATGGTGCAACGTTACGAAAAACGAAATGTTATCGTTAACTTGGGCCGAGCTGAGGCGATTTTTCCTTACACCGAGCAGATCCCAAGGGAGAATTACCGTCAGGGAGACAGGATCAGGGCCCTGATTTTGGACGTTAGACGCACCCAAAAAGATCCACAGATAATTCTCTCACGTTCGAATCCGTCTTTCCTCGTCAAGTTGTTCGAGCAGGAAGTGCCCGAGATAGCCGAAGGCATTGTTCGAATTATGTGTGCTGCGAGAGAACCTGGGCAAAGAGCCAAGATCGGGGTGCGCTCCTCCGATGCGGATGTTGACCCTGTAGGGGCCTGTGTCGGAATGAAGGGTTCCAGGGTTCAGGCAGTTGTGCAGGAGTTACGAGGTGAAAAGATCGACATTATCACATGGCACAATGATCCGGCCCACTTTGTTTGTAACGCGCTCCAGCCTGCGGAGATTTCGAAGGTAATTATCGATCAGGACAACAATACCATGGAGGTAATTGTTGCAGATGATCAGCTTTCTCTTGCCATAGGCAAGAAAGGCCAGAACGTGAGATTGGCAGCAAAGCTGACCGGCTGGAAGATCGACGTGAGAAGTGAATCCAAAGAAGAAAAGATTACCGGCGAGTCATTCGAGCGTCTTTTGTCAATTGATGATATGGATGAAGAGACTGCAACCATACTATTCGATAATGGCTACCGTAATCCCGAGGACATAGCCAAAGCAACCCTCGCAGAACTCACCAGCTTTATGGGAATCACCGAGGAAAAAGGTGTCCAACTCCTGCAGGGAGCACTTCGCTATCTTGCCAATCCGCCGGAAGATGAGTTTGAAGATCCTGATGATCAGGAAGATCAAGGACTACCTGATACAGCCTCGGGAGATGATTCTACAGAAGGCCAAGGCGAACAGGTCGCTGAGAAAACGGCTGTTCAGGGTTGACATAGGGGATTGTTCTTGGAACACAAAAGGTAACCATCTTCAACATGAAAAGGGGTCACGTACCAATCAGGATGTGTATCGTCTGCCGGCAAAGGCTGCCGGCTGTGGAGATGCTACGCTTGAAGGCAAGCGAAGACACTATAGTTGTTTCATCTTGGAACAACCGATATCCAGGGAGAGGATGTTATACCTGTCCTACGGAAACATGTGTGGACGCTGCCCTGAAGAATGGTCGATTGCAAAGGGCGCTTCGTAGAGGTATTGCTGTTACACCCTCGAAAGAGGAATTGCTTAGAGGTCTGCAAAAGAAGGGGTGACCGGATGACCATGTTGACCGTTGATGACCTGGCCCGAGACTTGAAGGTCAGAAACGACGATTTGCTCAAGGAACTTGTAATCATGGGGTACGAAGTTGAAGGTCCTGAGAGCGCTCTGGAAACGGATGACCCGGCCGCATTGCGTGCTCAGCTCACCACTATCCTCCCGCAACGAGAGGTGGTGGAAAAGAGGATTAAACCTACCGTTATCAGGCGGAGAATAAAGAATATGCCTCCAGAGACGGCGCCGGAAGAAACACCTCCTCATGCAGCGATGAAGGTTGAACAAGGACGATCCTTGACTGAACAGGACAAGGCCGCTCCATCTGACCGGATCACTCCTGAGGCAGCGGAACCAGTCAGAAAGCCTCCGAGCAAGATTAGAAAACCCCAGCCTGCACGTATTATCGAAATGGCACCGAGACCTGCGGTTCCTCCTGTACGACCAATCCGGGAGCAACAGTCTCCCGAGAAGGCAGCGCTTGAAGTTCCGGAGACAAATGTCACGCCTTTTCAAAAGGCTGTTTCGATTCACGAGGAACCGGCCCCTACGCGAACGGCTTTAGCTTCTTCAAAAGTTGCAATGGAAATTTCATCCGATGGAGATATTATCGAGCCCGAAACCTCTTTGCCTCTGACTTCTGAAGAATCACGAGCCACTGAAGAAAAGCCTGCCAAAAGAAAGAAAAAGAAAGAGAAAAGGCTACAACCAGCTCAGATTATCGGAAAGGTAGATCTGAAAAAAGAACCCGTTAAGGAATACGAGCCTCCTCCGCCTGCACCGGTACGTTTGCCGGAACCAGTCAAAATTGTTGGGAAAGTGGAATCTCCTCCCGTTGTTATCATCCCCAACGTATTAGAAGATGAAGAATCACGAAACAGAAAGAAAAAAGAAAAGAAAACCCGAAGCCCAATCGAGGAACGTGTTGAAGAAGATAAGTCAAAGATTCGCCGCCGCAAGGAGGTCGTTCTCGGAGCGGACCTCTATGACGACAGAGGCAGACCAGGACGATTGAGGGCTAAAGGGAAGAAGACCAAACAACGCAAGACTGAAATCACCACTCCTAAAGCTATTAAGCGCCGCATGAAAGTGCCTGAGGTTGTGACGGTTGCAAACCTGGCCCACAAGATGAGCGTAAAGGCGTCCGAGGTCATCCAACACCTTATGACCCTCGGCGTGCCGGCCTCCATGAACGAGCCAATTGATTTCGATACTGCAACCATCGTAGCATCGGAATTCGGGTTCGAAACTGAACCGAGCCAGCAGTCCGAGAAGGACCTCCTTCCCGATAAAATTAAGGATACAGAACAGAATCTTGTATCGAGACCTCCTGTAATAACCGTGATGGGCCACGTAGATCATGGAAAGACTTCACTTTTGGATGCCATCAGATCAACCCATGTCACTGACCAGGAGGCCGGTGGGATCACCCAGCATATTGGCGCCTATAAAGTCAAGTTGAAGAAAGGCGAACTCATTTTCTTGGACACTCCAGGACACGAGGCATTCACAGCGATGCGGGCAAGAGGGGCTCAGGTTACTGACTTCGTCGTCCTCGTCGTGGCCGCTGATGATGGGGTTATGGATCAAACCCGGGAGGCGATAAACCACTCACGCGCGGCTAATGTGCCGATCATAGTTGCAGTAAATAAAATTGATAAACCCGAAGCCGACAGAGAAAGGGTCATAAGAGAACTGAGCGAGCACAATCTTATTCCTGAGGCTTGGGGTGGAGATACACTATTCACTTATGTCAGTGCCAAAACGGGCGAGGGTATCGACGAATTATTGGAACTAATAGTGCTGCAAGCCGAACTGATGGAACTCAAGGCCAACCCTGACAAGAAGGCAATAGGCACTATTATTGAAGCCCGTTTGGACAAAGGAAAAGGGGCTGTGGCCACCGTTTTGATCAAAGAAGGGACTTTGAAACTGGGAGATCCCTTTGTTGCGGGAATCTTTTACGGTAAAGTGCGAGCCATGCTCGATCATGAAGGGCATGCCGTTGATGAAGTCGGCCCTGCTACGCCTGTTGAGGTTCACGGGTTTGCAGGTGTTCCGGAAGCCGGTGAACCTTTCCTCGTGGTTGAGGAAGAAAAGATAGCACGTCAGATCGGAGTGCAGCGCCTACACAAACAGCGTGAAAATGAGGCTGCGGTCATTGGACCCGCTTCCCTCGAAGACCTGTTGGCGCGAATGAAGGAGCAAGAGACCAAAGACCTTAACCTAATCATCAAGGCAGATGTGCAGGGTTCTTCTGAAGCGTTAAGAGAAGCTTTACTTGGAATAGTATCCCAGGAGATCAAACTTAAGGTGATTCACGGCGGTGTGGGCGGAATCACCGAGTCCGACATAATGCTTGCCAGCGCATCAAAAGCTATCGTTATAGGTTTCAACGTAAGGCCAAACCCGAAGACAATCCAGTTGGCCGAACAGGAAAAGATAGATATACGACTCTACACTGTTATTTACGAAGCTATCCAGGATGTCCGCAAGGCCATGGAAGGTCTTCTGGCCCCAATCGAAAAGGAAACTGTCTTGGGTCGAGCAGAAGTCCGACAGGCTTTCCACGTGGCCAAGATTGGCGTGATCGCGGGATGCTACGTTACCTCGGGAAAGTTGGAGAGGTCCAACCAGGTACGGCTGCTTAGAGATAACGCGGTGGTTCACCAAGGCCGGATCGGCTCGATGAAGCGATTCAAGGACGACGTTAAGGAAGCGGTTGAAGGCTATGAGTGCGGAATCATTTTAGACAACTACAAGGACATAAAGGTTGGCGACATAATTGAGGCCTTTTCAATTGAGAGGGAGTCAGCCAAACTGTCCTGACATCTTTAGTTAAAGCCACGGCCAAAATTAATGTCACTTTCGCTTTGTAAATCCCACTGCTCCCATTTGGCAAAGAGTTGTTGGGGGATTCACTTGCGTACAATCGTGTTTCAGTCAGACAGAAATTTTGGCAACTAATATTATTCCGCTACTTACATGGATTACGATTTCTAAGGCCGACTGCGACTTTTCCCCGGGGAGCCTTGGTCGGTTGCGACATGAGACATGGTTGTGGGAGTTGGAATTATCAGACTTATGATCCATCAGTCTTCATCTTTGAAGGCTAAGCGACAAGTTGTCAAGAGTATTCTCGGAAGAATGAGAAGCAAGTTTGATCTATCCGTTGCCGAGGTCGAGGATCAAGATAAGTGGCAACTCTGCACAATTGGCTTTGTCGTAGTTACGAACGATGCGGGCCACGCTCACAGCATGCTCGAGACCATTATTGACTATGTGGAAGGCCTTCACCTAGCCGAGATTACCGATTCCCGCTTTGAAATAGTTCACTATTGACAAGGCATCTCTTACATTGCAGCGATAAAATTTTTAACGGTACAGAGTCCTCACCCAATGCCCAGTTTCAGAAAAAATCGCGTAGCCGAACTCCTTCGCCACGCTATCGCGGACATTGTTGTTTTTAAAATTAAGGATCCCCGTGTAAACGTGGTGACCATTACTGAAGTTCAGATGAGTGCCGATCTAAAATCCGCCCGAGTTTTCTTCTGTTGCATGGCTGACGGACAGAACGAGGTCCACCGAAAAGGCCTTGATTCGGCAGGGCCATACATACGTCGCCAGTTGCGACAGGAGTTGAATCTGAAATATATCCCTGAACTTTCATTTTTTTACGATAGTTCGTTCGACAATTCCTTGCGGATAAATCGAATACTCAAGGAAATTAAGGCACCCGAAACCGATGACGACGAATGATATTCACAGTATCCTTAAAAGCGAAGACCGCTTCATAATTGTTACCCATGTAAATCCCGATGGCGATGCGGTAGGATCCCTCTTAGCCATGCATCTTGCCCTGCGTGAGATGGGAAAAAAATCCTGGCCGGTTAGCAGCGAGAAAATCCCAGACTTATACTGTTTTCTTCCCGGTCTGGACGACATACTGACTGATACTGACCAATTAGCGACCATCAAGCCTGACTGGATCATATCGCTGGACGTGGCCACGGAAGATAGGATTTCTGGAAATATTAGCCGGTTCCGCGAAACAACCCAGCTCATAAATATCGACCATCACGCCACAAATA